>NZ_AFAL01000503.1 GCF_000193225.1 Verminephrobacter aporrectodeae subsp. tuberculatae At4
TCACAACGAGGTCGAATTCATGAACACGCTGTACAAGACACCCGAGAACGAGGACCCGAGCGAACAACTATGGCGCGAGCTGGACCGTGTAGACGGCGATGGCGGCGCCGCACGCGAGCTGCTCGCCGCAGGTTGGCCGATCTACTACCGCGAGCCGACGACGCCAAAGGGCTTGCAAATCAAGAAATACCCCGACGGCCGCCGCGAGCTGGTGCGTTTCTCGCGGCAGGGCGATGAGGTGATCCACGCCCTATGAGCAGCATGCGACCCCAGCTATGGGTTTTCGCGGGTCCGAATGGGGCAGGAAAATCGACGCTGGTCAGCCGGTACCGGGTGGCCAGCCGCATTCCGATCGTGAATCCCGACGACATCGCCCGCGCAATCGGGCCGGACGATCCGGGCGCCACCTCGGCACAGAACCAGGCCGGTCGCTTGGCCATCGCGCAGCGCAAGCAGCTGCTGCAGGAAGGCCGGTCCTTCGGGATCGAGACGACGCTGACGGGCCGGCGCGAGTTGCCCTTCATGCAGACCGCCAAGGATCTCGGCTACAAGCTGAATTTGGTCTATGTCGGCCTGTCCGAGGTGGAGCAGTCCCATGTCCGCGTTGCCGCAAGAGTCCAGCGCGGCGGCCATGACGTCCCCGAGCAGGACCTGCTGCGCCGTTTCGACCGCAGCCTCGGCCATCTTGCCGATGCGATCGGGCTGAGCGACCGGGTGCGCATCCTCGACAACAGTGGCGAAACCTACCGCCTGCTGCTGAGCATGGACCTGGGCCGGACGAAGTTCGTCACCCGCAACCTGCCGGACTGGGCCAGGGCAGCCGTTCCGATGGCAATGCAGCAGCCGCCTCAGGGGCATCCTGGCGACTGAACGCCCCGCCGCAGGCCATGACCGACCTGCCGACGCATATCCTCATCGTCGAAGACGAGGCCGACATCCGCCGCTTCGTGCGCCTGACGCTGGAGCGCGAGGGCCACACCGTGCACGAGGCCACCACCTTGCAGCGTGGACTGATCGAGGCCGGCACCCGGCGCCCCGACCTGCTGGTGCTCGACCTGGGCCTGCCCGACGGCGACGGCGTGGACCTGATCCGCGAATTGCGCAGCTGGTCGGCCATGGCCATCATCGTGCTCTCGGCGCGCAGCGCCGAAGCCAGCAAGATCGCCGCGCTCGACGCAGGGGCCGACGACTACCTGGTCAAGCCCTTTGGCTCGGGCGAGCTCATGGCCCGGGTGCGCGCCCAGCTGCGCCGCAGCCAACAACCGGGCGTAGCGGGCGGGCAGGCGCTGATTGCGTTTGGCGACGTCACGGTGGACTTGGCTCGCCGGGCCGTCGAGCGCAGCGGCCAGGCGCTGCACCTGACCCCCATCGAATACAAGCTGCTCACGCATCTGGCGGCGCAACCCGATCGGGTCATCACGCACCAGCAGCTGCTCAAGGCCGTGTGGGGACCGGGCCACGCGCAGGACACGCACTATGTGCGCGTGCACATGGCGAATCTGCGCAAGAAGGTCGAGCGCGACGCCTCGATGCCTCGGCACTTGAGGACCGAAACGGGGGTCGGATACCGCTTCGTTCCCGGTTGACCCGGCCCGGCTGCGAATGGAATGCTCAGGCAGTTCTCAGAAGTCCACGCTGGCGCTGATGGACAGCGTGCGCGGCGCGCCCAGCACCAGGTAGCCCCAGCCCGGGTAGCCGCCCGACGAGGCCCAGTAGCTGCGGTTCGTCAGGTTGTCCACGCGCGCGCGCAGGGTGACCAGGCGGCCCTGCACTTCGCGCAGGTAGCGCACGCCCACGTCCAGCCGGCTCCAGCCGGGCACCTTCAGGGTGTTCGTGGCGTTCGCGTAGCTGGCGCCGGTGTGCACCAGGCGGCCATCGACGGCCAGCCCGGGCAGGCCCGGCAGTTCCCATTGGGCACCCAGATTCGCCTGCAGCCGGGGCACACCGATGACGCGCCGGCCATCGGTGCTGGCGCTGCCGGTGCTTTGCTGCCGGGCATCGAGCCAGGTCAGCCCGCCCAGCAGGCTCAGCTCCCGGCTGGCCTGACCGTGCAGGCTCAGCTCTGCGCCCCGGTGGCGGTCCTGGCCATAGGTGCCGAAGATGCGGCTGCGGGTGTCGACGAAGGCGCGCGGCCGGGTGATGGAAAACAGCGCCAGGTCGGCGGCGATGCGGCCAGCGTCGTACTTCAGGCCCGCCTCCTTTTGCCGCGCGACGAAGGGGGGCAGCTTCTGGCCCTGGTTGGTCGCGCCGGTGGGTGCCGTCTGACCCTGGTTCAGGCCTTCGACGTAGTTCGAGTAGACCGATAGCTGCGGGTCCACCTGGTAGAGCGCAGCCAGCAGCGGGCTGCCATGGCTCTGCTGGTCGCGGCCGGTGAACGCGGCCGTGCCGTAGGCGTAATTCACCGTCTCCATTTTCTGCAAGCGCAGGCCTGCGGTGAGTTGCAGGCGCCGCTCGGCGAGCGCAACGGTATCGCCCAGCGCCAGGCTGCTCAGGCGCGTGCTGCCGGTGCGCCGCGGATGCGCCAGATCGCCACCCCACTGGGTCTTGGCGCCAAAGTCCGGCAGGCTGGTGGTGATCGGGCCGTACAGGTTGCCCGCCTGGGGGTTGTCCCCGTCCGAAGCGTAGGCATTTTTCGCCTCGGAGCCGAAATACGCGGCCACGGCCACCCATTCATGGCCCAGGCCGCCGGTCTGCAACTTGCCGCGCAGGCCCAGTTCGCCGGTGTTCACGCTGTCGCGGCGGCGGTTGTCGAAGCGGTAGTGGCTGGCCGCGCCGCTGCCCGCGTCGTTCACCGTGAGATTCGCCAGCGCATTCGCTTCGGCGCCGCGGCGCGCGCCTGCGGCGGCCCAGGCAGTGGTGGCCGCAGAGAGATCCCATTCGCCGCGCAGCGTGCCAAACAGGTCGCGTTCGTTCGCGTAGGTCCCGGGCTGGGCATGGTTGCTCCGGTTATCGGGCGGCCTGGGCACCTGGGTGAGCGCAGGCTCGAGCAGGACGTTCGTGCGGGTGTTGCGCAGTGCGTTCGTTTGCCAGCCGACGTCGCCGGACAGGCGCACGCCGGGGCTGCGCCAGTCCAGGCCCAGGGCGAGCAGTTCCAGGCGGCTCTTTTCCTTGTCCACGGCGCTGCCCCCGGCGCGTGTGGCCGCATTCAGGCGCACCCCCGTGCTGCCGTCGGGGCCAAAGCGGCGTGCCATGTCGGCTGCCAGCTGGGTCTGGCCGCCCTGGGTCACCCCCAGGGTCACGCGGTTCAGCGGCTCGTTCGGCGCGCGCTTGGGCACCAGGTTGATGCTGCCCCCCAGGCCGCTGCCGCCCGGGCTGGCACCGTTGAGGAAAACCGAGGCGCCGCGCAGCAGTTCCACCCGCTCGAACAATTCGGTGGCGATGTACTGGCGTGGCAGCAGGCTGTACAGGCCGTTGTAGGCGATGTCGTCCGAATACAGGATGAAGCCGCGGATGAAGTAGGCCTCCTGGAAGTTGCCAAAGCCACGCGCCGTGCGCACCGTCGGGTCGTTTTGCAGCACGTCGCCGACGCTGCGGGCGTGGCGGTCCTGTATCAGTTCGTTGGTGTAGCTGGTGATGGAAAACGGCGTCTGCAGCGCGTCGCGCGTGCCCAGCACACCGGCGCGGCCACCGCGCGCCACCTGGCCGCCGGCGTAGGCCGGAGACAGGCCCTGGGCCGACGCGTCGGCGCTGGCGTTCACGGTCACGGGGGACAGGGTTTGGCCTTGCGCTGCCGGGGCCGCAGCGGTTTGTGCATGCAGGGCGGGCGCGGTGAGCGCGAGCAGCATCGCGGCCGTGGTGCACGCCGGGCTCGGCATGCCTATCTGCAAGGGTGTCGTGTGGTGCATGGTGTTGAAAGAGAGCAAGAAGGATTCAGAACGGCGGCGCCGGGGTGTCGGCGTCGGTGGCGGCTTCCACGGGGCGCGCGCGGGGCCAGGAGAACCAGCCGATCACGGCCACCGGAATGCCCAGCCCCAGCCATGACCACCAGTCGCCCCAGCGCTCGAAGAGCAGCGCGCTGGCCAGGCCCGTGGCCGAGAGCAGGGCCATGGCCAGCGGCCAGCCCCATAGCCTGAGGAATGGACTCTGGCAAAGACCCGGCCTCATGCGCTGCCCTCTCTGCGCGCCTGTGCGCGGCGGCACAGCCACAGATACAGCCCGCTGCCGAGCACCACGATGGTGACCCCGTCCAGCAGCGCCCAGAGGACCTTCAGCGGCAGGCCGCCGTAGTCGCCAAAATGCAGCGGCTGCGAGAGCAGCAAGGCCGCCAAGTACCAGGGCAGCGCTGGCGCGGCAGTGATGCGCGCGCTGCGCGCATCGACCAACACCGGCTGCCACAGGCGCGAGCGCAGGGGGGTATTGCCGCGCATGAAAAAGGTGTTGTGCTGCGGGCTGGAAAAGGCGGTTCCCGGAAAGGCGATGAACGACAGCCGCATCCCCGGGGCCTGCGCCTGCGCAGCCTCCAACGACTGCTGCAAGGACCCGCGCTCGGCGACCGGCACCATGGCCTGGCCCGCCCAGGGCTCGAGCAGGGCCGAGAGTTGGTCGTGCTGCCAGTATCTGATCAACAGGTCGGCCCAAGTGTTGATCATGCCCGTGGCCGCAACCACCAGCGCCCAGACCAGCGTGACGCTGCCCAGCAGGTTGTGCAGGTCCAGCCACTTCAGGCGCGCGGAGCGCTCGCGCCGCACCTGGCCAAAATGCAGCCGGCGCATGAAGGGCGCGTACAGCACGATGCCGGTGACGATGGCCACCAGCAGCAGCAAACCCATGCACCCCAGGAACAGCTTGCCGGCCAGCCCCGCGAACAGGTCCACGTGCAGGCGCAGCATGACGTGCATGAAGCCCTCGCCCACCGGCCGCTGCGACAGCACGGTCGCCGTGCGCGCATCGACGGCGATCGACTTGAAGTCCTGCGTCGGGTCGGGCGTGGGGGTCAGGGTCACGAACCACAGCGCGTCGCCCTCCTCGGGCCGGGAAGCGAACTGCACCACGCGCTCGGGGTGCCGCGCCTGCGCGGCGGCCAGCACCTGGTCCAGGCTGGCCTGTGGCGTGTCGGCGGGCAGCGCCGGGGCCTGCACCTCCGTGCCCAGCCAATGGCCGATTTCTTCGTGAAAGATCAGCGGCAGGCCCGTCAGGCACAGCAGCAACATGAAGAGGGTGCACACCAGGCTGGACCATCGGTGGGTCCATGACCAGTAGCGCAGTGCAGCAGGGCTCAGCATGGGTTGTCGGGAGGGGAAGGGTTCAAGCCAATGCTACCGAATGTAAGTGACCGTGGCTTGCGGGAGACGGATTTTATATTGCAAATGCGAACTATTTCGTTTTCTGAAGGGCTGCTGCGTGCTTTCCAAACGCATCGGGTCCCCCGGTAAAATGCCGGGCCGGCCAACGCAGCGCAGGCAGCCCCCTCCCCCACCCCCTCCTCTACACACTGCTACCGTGACCTTGCACATCACCACGCTGGCGGGCGGCAACGCCCTCAGCGCCTTTCGCGCCCAGCAGTTGCAGTCCGCGTTGCAGGCCATCCACCCCCGGGTCTGCGGCATTGCGGCGCGCTTCGTGCATCTGGTCGCCACCGACGCGGCCCCCACGCCGTCGGAGCGCGAGCGCCTGGACGCCTTGCTGACCTACGGCGAACCGCATGCCGGCCCGGACGATGGCCTGGTCGTCATCGCCGCGCCGCGCCTGGGCACCCTGTCGCCCTGGTCGTCCAAGGCCACCGACATCGCGCGCAACTGCGGCCTGACGATCCGGCGCGTGGAGCGCATCACCGAGTACCGCATCCGCCTCGAAGCGGACCTGCCGGGCCCGGCGCCCGCATGGAGCGCAGCGCAGCGCGACCAGGCGGCCGCCCTGCTGCACGACCGCATGACCGAATCCGTGCTCCCGGACCGCGCATCCGCCGCGGCGCTGTTCACTGCGTTGCCGTCCGCGCCCATGGAGCACGTGGACGTGCTCGGCGCGGGCCGCGGCGCGCTGCAGGCGGCGAATTCCCGCTTTGGCCTGGCGCTGGCCGACACGGAGATCGACTACCTGATCGACGCCTTCAGCGACCTGGCGCGCAACCCCAGCGACGTGGAGCTGATGATGTTCGCGCAGGCGAACAGCGAGCATTGCCGCCACAAGATCTTCAACGCCCGCTTTCGCATCGACGGCGTGGCGCAGGCGCAGAGCCTGTTCGACATGATCCGCAACACGCACCGGTGCGCGCCCCGGCACACGCTGGTCGCGTACTCGGACAACGCCTGCGTCATGGAGGGCCACCACGGGGTCGAACGCTTCGTCGCCAAAATGACCGATGTGACCGATGGCGCAGACCCCTGCATCCCGCATGGCTACCAAAAGAGCCGCGCCACCGAGCATGTGCTGATGAAGGTGGAGACGCACAACCACCCCACGGCGGTCTCGCCGTTTCCCGGCGCGTCCACCGGCGCGGGCGGGGAAATCCGCGACGAGGGCGCCACCGGCCGCGGCGCCCGGCCCAAGGCCGGCCTGAGCGGCTTTGCGGTCTCCCGGCTCTGGGGCAGCCCGTCGGGCCGGCCCGGGCACATCGCCAGCGCGCTGCAAATCATGCTCGAAGGCCCGCTGGGCGCGGCCGCGTTCAACAACGAATTCGGCCGCCCCAATCTGGCGGGCTACTTCCGCGAATACGAGCAGAACGTGGGCGGCGTGCTGCGCGGCTACCACAAGCCCATCATGCTCGCCGGCGGCTTGGGCGCGATCGACGCCGCGCTCACGCAGAAAATCGCCTTCCCCGCGGGCACCTTGCTGATCCAGATCGGCGGCCCCGGAATGCGCATCGGCATGGGCGGCGGCGCGGCCAGTTCCATGGCCAGCGGCAGCAACGCGGTCGCGCTGGACTTCGATTCGGTGCAGCGCGGCAACCCCGAAATCGAGCGCCGGGCGCAAGAGGTCATCAACCACTGCTGGGCGCAGGGCGCGGCCAACCCCATCCTCGCGATCCACGACGTGGGGGCCGGCGGGCTGTCCAACGCCTTTCCGGAACTGGTCCACGACGCGGGCCGCGGCGCGCGCTTCGACCTGCGCGCCGTTCCCCTCGAGGAATCGGGCATGGCGCCCCGGGAGATCTGGAGCAACGAAAGCCAGGAGCGCTACGTGCTGGCGATCGCGCCCGAGTCGCTGGCGCAGCTGCGGGCGTTTTGCGCGCGCGAGCGCTGCCCGTTTGCCGTGGTCGGGGTGGCCACCGAGGAGCGCCGGCTGGTGCTGCACGACAGCGCCGCCATGGCCCCGGAGCAGCCGCTTCCCGTGGACCTGCCCATGGCCCTGCTGCTGGGCAAGCCGCCCGCGATGCAGCGCGACGTGCGCAGCGTGCAGCGCCATTTCACCCCCCTCGACCTGGGCGGCGTGGCGCTGCACCAGGCCGTGATCGACGTACTCGCGCACCCCACGGTGGCGTCGAAACGCTTTCTCATCACCATCGGCGACCGCAGCGTGGGCGGCCTCTCGCACCGCGACCAGATGGTCGGCCCCTGGCAGGTTCCCGTGGCCGACTGCGCGGTGACGCTGGCCGACTACCAGGGCTTTGCGGGCGAGGCCATGGCCCTGGGCGAACGCTCGCCGCTGGCCGCCATCGACGCCCCGGCGTCGGGCCGCATGGCGGTGGCCGAGGCCATCACCAACCTGCTCGCCGCGCCCATCGAGCTGCCGCGCGTGAAGCTCAGCGCGAACTGGATGGCCGCCTGCGGCGAGCCCGGCGAGGACGCCGCGCTGTACGCCACCGTCCGGGCCGTGGGCCTGGAACTGTGCCCGGCGCTGGGCCTGTCCATCCCCGTGGGCAAGGACAGCCTGTCGATGCGCACGCAGTGGAGCGAGGCCGGCGCCGAGAAGAAAATCGTCTCCCCCGTGAGCCTGGTCGTGAGCGCGTTCGCCACGCTGGCCGACGTGCGCACCACCCTCACGCCGCAGCTCGACGCCAGCGAAGCCGACAGCACGCTGCTGCTCATCGACCTGGGCCGGGGCCGCAGCCGCATGGGCGGCAGCATCCTGGGCCAGACGCTGGGGCAAAGCGGCTGCCCCGAGAAAGACGGGGTTCCCGACCTCGACGACCCGCAGGATCTGCTGAACCTGGTCGCCGCCGTGAACGCGCTGCGCGCGCGCGGCCAGATCCTGGCCTACCACGACCGCAGCGACGGCGGCCTGCTCGCGGCCGCGGCCGAGATGGCCTTCGCGGGCCATGTGGGCCTGGCGCTGAACGTGGACCCGCTGCTCACCGAAGGCGACGGCATCGAGGACAGCCGCATGGACGTCGGTGACGCCAAGAACTGGGCCACGCAGGTCGGCGCACGGCGCGAGGAACGCACGCTCAGGGCGCTGTTCAACGAAGAACTGGGCGTGCTGCTCCAGGTGCGCACGGCCGAGCGCGACGCGGTGATGCACACGCTGCGCGCGCACGGCCTGTCCCGGTTCAGCCACTTCGTCGGCAAGACGCGCCCGGCGGCGGCCCCCATAGCCGCCGGCAAGGGCGAGTTGCAGGTGTGGCGCGACGCCAGGCCGGTATTCAGCGCCGCGCTGGCCGACCTGCACCAGGCCTGGGACAGCGTGAGCTGGAAGATCTGCCGCCAGCGCGACAACCCCGCGACCGCCGACGCGGAACACGCGGTCGCCGGCGACCCCACCGACCCCGGCCTGCACCTGCACCTCCCGTTCGACGCCGACGAGGACATCGCCGCCGCGTACCTGAACCTGGCCCGGCCCCGGGTCGCGATCCTGCGCGAGCAGGGCGTGAACTCGCACGTCGAAATGGCCTACGCCTTCGACGCAGCCGGCTTCGCGGCGCACGACGTGCACATGACCGACCTGCAAAGCGGCCGCGTCAGGCTCGCCGACTTCCAGGGGCTGGTCGCCGGCGGCGGCTTCAGCTACGGCGACACCCTGGGCGCCGGCGTCGGCTGGGCGCGCAGCATCCGCTTCAACCCGCAGCTTGCCGCGCAGTTCCAGCAATTCTTCGCGCGCGCCGACAGCTTTGGCCTGGGCGTATGCAACGGCTGCCAGATGTTCGCCGAGCTGGCCGAGATCATCCCCGGCGCGCAGGACTGGCCGCGCTTTACGACCAACCGGAGCGAACGGTTCGAGTCCCGCCTGTCGCTGGTCGAAGTGCTCGCGTCGCCCAGCCTGTTCCTGCAGGAAATGGCCGGCAGTCGCTTGCCGATCGCCGTGGCGCATGGCGAGGGCTACGCCAACTTCGCGCAGCAGCGCGGCTCAGCAGCGCGGGCCATCGCCGCGCTGCGCTTCGTGGACAACCACGGCGCCGCCACCGAACAGTACCCGTACAACCCGAACGGCAGCGCCGGCGGCCTGACCGGTGTGACCACGGCCGACGGCCGCTTCACGGCCATGATGCCGCACCCCGAGCGCGTATTCCGCAACGCGCAGATGAGCTGGACGCCGGGCGAGCGCAGCGCGCCCAGCCCCTGGATGCGCATCTGGCGCAACGCGCGCAAATGGGTCGGATGAGCCACGGCGAATGCCCCGAGCACGATGCGCACTGGATGCGCCTGGCGCTGGCGCAGGCCGAGGACGCGGCGCGCGCCGGCGAAGTGCCCGTGGGAGCCGTCGTGGTCAAGGACGGCCGGGTGCTTGCCAGCGGCCGCAACGCGCCCCGGCAGAGCCATGACCCGACCGCGCACGCCGAGATCGTGGCGCTGCGCGCAGCGGCCCGGCAACTCGGCAATTACCGGCTCGACGGCTGTAGCCTCTACGTCACGCTCGAACCCTGCGCCATGTGCAGCGGCGCCATGCTGCACGCGCGGCTCGCGCGGCTCGTGTACGGCGCGCCGGATCCCCGGACCGGGGCTGCGGGCTCGGTGCTCGACCTGTTCGGCCAAGCGGCGCTGAACCACCGGACCCAGGTTCAGGGCGGTGTGCTCGCCGACGCCTGCGGCCACGCGCTGCGCGCATTCTTCCAGCGCCGCCGCGGGCAGCAGCGGGCGCAGCACCCGCTGCGCGACGACGCGCTGCGCACGCCCGACGCCGCCTTTGCCGACCTGCCCGGCTACCCCTGGGCGCCACACTACCTGAGCGACCTGCCCGGCCTGGCGGGGCTGCGCATGCACTACCTCGACGAGGGCCCCCGGGACGCCCCGCGCACCTGGCTGTGCCTGCATGGCAACCCGTCCTGGAGCTATCTGTACCGGCGCATGCTGCCGGTGTTTCTGGCCGCCGGGGACCGCGTTCTGGCGCCCGACCTGATTGGCTTTGGCAAGAGCGACAAGCCCAAGAAAGACAGCGCGCACCGCTTCGAATGGCACCGCCAACTGCTGCTGGAATGGATGGCACGCCTGGACCTGCGCCGCATGGTGCTGGTGGTGCAGGGCTGGGGGGGAATCCTGGGCCTGACGCTGCCCATGGCCATGCCCGAGCGGTTCGCCGGCCTGCTGGCGATGAACACGCTGCTGGCCACGGGCGACGCGCCGCTGCCACCGGGCTTCGGTCCATGGCGCGCGCTGTGCCGCGACCGGCCTCTGTACGGGGTGGGCCGTCTGCTGACGCGCGGCAACCCGCATCTGAGCGCTGCGGAATGCGCCGCGTACGACGCACCGTTCCCGGACCGCGGCCACCGCGCCGCGCTGCGCGCCTTTCCCGAGCGCGTCCCCGTGCACGCGGACGACCCGGGGGCGGCGCTGTCGCGCGCCGCGCGCCAGTTCTGGCAGCACCAGTGGCGGGGCCGCAGCCTGATGGTGGTCGGGGCGCAGGATCCGGTACTGGGGCTGCCCACGATGCAGGCGCTGCGGCGCAGCATCGCCGGCTGCCCGGAGCCCATCGTGCTGCCGCAGGCCGGGCACTTCGTTGCAGAACATGGCGCGGCCATCGCCACCCGGGCCGTGGAATACTTCGCGCCGCAGCCTCAGCGCGCCGACGGCCCCGCGCCGTGCAGGTGCAACCTGCCCACGACCAGCGCCGAGAGCAGGCTCGCGGCAACGCCCACCAGCGCGGCCAGCCAGTAGTTCTGCACCAGCCCCTGCGCGTCGCGGCTGATCAGCAGCCCGCCCACGAACGAGGCCAGCCCCATGGCCGCCGACTGCACCGACCCGTTCAGGGTCATGAACGTGCCGCGCACAGCGGGCTGCGCGGCCGAGGCGACAATGGCCATTCCCGGAATCATGCGTCCCCCCATGATGGTGAACATCAGCGTGGTCACCAGCAACACGGTCCATAACGGCGCACCATGCGCCAGCGCCCCCGTCAACGCCAGCAGGGGCAGGGCGAGCGCCAACGCCAAGCCGCGGTAGGTGGGCACCTTGCCCAGACGGTCCGTCAGCCCGCCAAACACGCGCGCCGTGAACAGGGTCGCCACGCCGCCGCACAGGTAGATCAGAGGCACCTGGTCGGCGCGCACGCCGATGTTGCTCCGCATGTAAATGGTGATGTAGGGGATCACCGTAAAGCCCGCGAACATCAGCAGCGCCGTGAACACGAAGGCCCGGCGGTGGTTCGGATCGACCAGCACCTGCGCGATGCCGCCCCACACCGTTCTGCCACGGGCCGCGTGCACGTGCGCGGTCAGCGCCGGCAGCGTGCGCGCGGCCACCACCGCCACTCCCCCGACCATCGCGGCAGTGGCAATGAACGGCAGGTGCCAACCGCCGAACTGCGCCAGGACCAGCCCCAGCGGAACGCCCGCCACCGTCGCCACGGAGAACGAGGTCATGACGATCCCCGTGGCGCGGCCGCGCCGCTCGAACGCGACCACGTCCGCGACGATGGTCTGCACCAGGGCCTGCAGCACGCCCCCGAAGGCCCCCGCAAGAATGCGCGCCGCGATCAGCGTGGCGTAGGTCGGCGCGAGGCCGCAGGCCAGCGTTGCCAGCCCGAACAGGGTGTAGAGCACCAGCAGCAGGCGCTTGCGGCCAAAGCGATCGATGCAGGTGGACGCCAGCAGACCCGACACCCCGGCGGACAGCGTGTACGCCGAGACCAGCAGGCCGAACTGCGCGTCGCTGATGGCAAACATCTGCGTGAACTCGGGCCCCAGCGGCATCATGATCATGAAGTCCACGATATGCGTGAACTGCACCCCCGCGAGGGTCAGCAGCAGCCAGAGTTCGCGGCGCGGGGTCAGTGCAGGGGTGGAGGGCATGGGGATCCATTCGGCTACCAAGCGGTTCACAGTGTGCCGCAGGCGCGCAAAGCATGCTGTCGCGCGGGTTGCACCCTTCCTGTGCAGTTTGCAGACCGCTGGCCTTCGGCACGCGTGCGATAGACTGCGCAGCCAAAGGCAGGCGCAGGAGTTCCCTTCCATGAATATGAGCTACCTCGATCCCAAGATCGATCTGGTCTTCAAGC
>NZ_AFAL01000502.1 GCF_000193225.1 Verminephrobacter aporrectodeae subsp. tuberculatae At4
CCCGCAAATAGCGGCACATCGTGGCGGGTGCCGGTCCTGCTGGGACCTGGTTCTGGCTGACGCACGCCTCATCCGGCTCGGCCAGCACCTTCCCTTCCCCGCAGGCTGGATAGAATGGCCCCACGGCCATCCACTTCATGTCTCCGAATCCTCAACCCTTCTTTTCCGACTTGCCCGATCCCCGGCGTGCCACGCGCAACAAACGGCACGCGCTGTCGGACAGCAGCATGCTCACGTGCCATGTGCACGCATTCGCCATCTTCGGGGCGCTGGGCTCAGGGGAGCTTGGGTAGCGCGGTAGCCCTGCGCGGTGGCCCCCTGCCCTGCTGCGGCAGCCGCGCCGGGAGCACGACGCCCCATGCACTCCATCCCCACCATGTCAGCCGCGTCCTCCACCGACAGCCCCGGCGCGCCAGCGTTCAGCCCGCTGTACCTGCAGATCAAGGGACTGATCCTGCAAAGCCTGCAACAGGGCGAGTGGAAGCCCGGTGCGGCGATTCCCAGTGAAATGGAGTTGGCCGCCCGGTTCCGCGTGAGCCAGGGCACGGTGCGCAAGGCGGTCGACGAACTGGCGGCGGAAAACCTCGTGCTGCGCCGCCAGGGCAAGGGCACCTTCGTCGCCACGCACGCCGAGCAGCAGGTGCAGTACCGCTTCCTCAAACTGCTGCCCGATACCGGCGACGCCCGGGTCGAGGGCCCGGCCCAGCGCCGCGTGCTCGAATGCCGCCGCGTGCGCGCCAGCGCCGACGTGGCGCGTGCGCTCGCGCTGCGCAGCGCAGACGCCGTGATACAGGCCCGGCGCATTCTGTCGTTCGCCGGCGTGCCGACCATCCTCGAGGACATCTGGCTGCCCGGCCAGGCCTTCAAGGGCCTGACAGCCGAACAGTTGGCAAATTACCAGGGCCCGACCTACGCCATGTTCGAGCTCGACTTCGGCGTGCGCATGGTGCGCGCCGAAGAAAAAATCCGCGCCGTCCTGCCCGACCGGGAGCAGGCGCAATGGCTGCAGATCTCCCCGGCCACGCCGCTTCTGAGCGTGGAGCGCATCGCCTACACGTACAACGACATCCCCATGGAACTGCGCCGCGGGCTCTACCGCACCGATAGCCGCCACTACCGCAATGCATTGAGCTGACGGCGCCCGGGCGCGAGTCGGCGTGGAAAATTCCGCCGAGGTCCCAAGACCGGGGCGTTGCTTGCCATAGAATTTCGGGCTGTTTGATTTGCAAAGCGACACCCACGAAGGCCCCACGAAATGATCGAACCAGCCCGAAAACGGCCCGAATTCCGCAACATCAACGCCTTCAAGGACCTGAGAGGCTACCGCCTTCCGCCGGCCGGATGGGTCTCCATCCTGCACCGTGCCAGCGGCGTGATCATGTTCCTGCTGCTGCCCTTCATCATCTGGATGTTCGACACCTCGGTGTCTTCCGAGATCTCGTTCGCACGCTTCAAGTCGGTGTTCAACGCCGGCGTCGGCTTTGCGCCCGGCTGGTTCTTCAAACTCGTTGCGCTGGCACTGATCTGGTCCTTTCTGCACCACTTCACCGCCGGCCTGCGCCACCTGTGGATGGACATCAGCCACGACGCGGTGAGCCGGGAATCCGGCAGGACCTCGGCCATTGCCACGCTGGTGCTCAGCCTGGCGCTGACCCTGGTGCTCGGCGCCAAGCTGTTCGGGCTGTACTGAATCTGAATCGACAAGGCCGGGTCGCTCCAGGCCGGCCATTTCCAAGGAAAAAACACCATGTCCGTCAATTACGGTTCCAGGCGCATCGTCGTGGGCGCCCACTATGGTCTGCGCGACTGGCTCAGCCAGCGCGTGACCGCCGCCCTCATGGCCCTGTTCACGGTCCTCGTGCTCGTCCAACTGATCTTCAGCCGGGGCCCGATCGGCTACGACCAATGGGCCGGCATCTTCTCGCGCCAGTGGATGAAGGTCCTGGGCTTTTCCATCATCGTGGCGCTGGCCTGGCATGTCTGGGTGGGCGTGCGCGACATCTTCATGGACTACGTCGGGTCCGTGGGGCTGCGCCTGGTGCTCCAGGTTTTTGCCATCGTCTGGCTGCTCGGCTGCGCCGGCTGGGGCATCCAGGTCCTGTGGCGTCTCTGATTCCCGCGACCGAAGGTACCCCATGAGCTATACCCAAGCCAGCATTTCCCGACGCAAGTTCGACGTCGTCATCGTCGGCGCCGGCGGCTCCGGCATGCGCGCCGCCCTCGAACTCGCACGCGCGGGGCTGAACGTGGCCTCGCTGTCCAAGGTCTTCCCCACGCGCTCGCACACCGTGGCGGCGCAGGGCGGGGTGAGCGCCGCGCTGGGCAATATGAGCGAGGACAACTGGCACTACCACTTCTACGACACCGTCAAGGGTTCCGACTGGCTCGGCGACCAGGACGCCATCGAGTTCATGTGCCGCGAGGCGCCGAACGTGGTGTACGAGCTGGAGCACTTCGGCATGCCGTTCGACCGCAACCCCGACGGCAGCATCTACCAGCGCCCCTTCGGCGGCCACACGGTGAACTACGGCGAAAAGCCCGTGCAGCGCGCCTGCGCCGCGGCCGACCGCACCGGCCACGCGATGCTGCATACGCTGTACCAGCAGAACGTGAAGGCCCGGACGAACTTCTTCGTCGAATGGATGGCGCTGGACCTGATCCGCGACGCCGACGGCGACGTGCTCGGCGTGACCGCGCTCGAAATGGAAACCGGCGATCTGTACGTCCTGCAGGCCAGGACCGTGCTGCTGGCCACGGGGGGCGCGGGCCGCATCTTCGCCGCTTCGACGAACGCCTTCATCAACACCGGCGACGGCCTGGGCATGGCGGCGCGCGCCGGCATCCCGTTGCAGGACATGGAGTTCTGGCAATTCCACCCCACCGGCGTCGCCGGCGCCGGCGTGCTGCTGACCGAAGGCTGCCGCGGCGAGGGCGGGATCCTGCTCAACAACCAGGGCGAACGCTTCATGGAGCGCTACGCGCCCACGCTCAAGGATCTGGCGCCGCGCGATCACGTCTCGCGCGCGATGGACCAGGAGATCAAGGAGGGCCGTGGCTGCGGCCCCAACGGGGACTACGTGCTGCTCAAGCTCGACCACCTGGGCGCGAAAGAGATCCACAAGCGCCTGCCCTCGGTGTACGAGATCGGCGTGAACTTTGCCAACGTCGACGTCACCCGGGAGCCGATCCCGGTGGTGCCCACGATCCACTACCAGATGGGCGGCGTGCCGACGAATATCGACGCGCAGGTCGTCACGCACGACGGCGAGCGCAACCAGACCGTGCGCGGCCTGTACGCCGTGGGCGAATGCGCCTGCGTGAGCGTGCACGGCGCGAACCGTCTGGGAACCAACTCGCTGCTCGACCTGCTGGTCTTCGGCAAGGCCGCGGGGCGCCACATCGTCGCGAACACCCGGCAGGACCAGGCGCACAAGCCCCTGCCGGCCGACGCCGCCGAGCGCACGCTGGAGCGCCTGAACCAGCTCGAAAAGTCCACCGACGGCAGCTATTCGCAGGCCCTGGCCGGCAACATCCGCAACACCATGCAGCAGCACGCCGGCGTGTTCCGCACCCAGGCCGCAATGGACGAGGGCGTCCGGAAGATCGCCGCGCTGCGCGAGCAACTGGCCGGCGTGGCGCTGCGCGACAAATCCAGGGTGTTCAACACCGCGCGCATTGAAGCGCTCGAAGTGGACAACCTGATCGAAGCGGCGCAGGCGACCATGGTGTCGGCAGCGGCGCGCAAGGAATGCCGTGGCGCGCACATGGTGTCCGACTACGAGCAGCCTGCCAACCACCCCACGGCGCCGCAGGGCCGTGACGATTCCCGGTGGCTGAAGCACAGCCTTTGGCAGCGCGACGGCAACCGCCTGACGTACAAGCCGGTGAACCTCAAACCCCTGACGGTGGACAGCATTGCGCCCAAGGTGCGCACGTTCTGAACCCGGCCGCCCCACGAGAGCACACCCCATGCAAAAGCGCACATTCAAAATCTACCGCTACGACCCGGACCGGGACGCCCGCCCGTACATGCAGACCCTGGAGATCGCACTCGACGGCGGCGAGCGCATGCTGCTCGACGCCCTGCTCAAGCTCAAGGAGCAGGACCCCACCCTGTCGTTTCGCCGCTCCTGCCGCGAGGGCGTGTGCGGCTCGGACGCCATGAACATCAATGGCAAAAACGGTCTGGCCTGCCTGACCAACATGAACGCGCTGCCGGGCCTGATCACGCTCAAGCCGCTCGCGGGTCTGCCCGTGATCCGCGACCTGATCGTCGACATGACGCAATTCTTCAAGCAATACCATTCGATCCGGCCCTACCTGATCAACGAAGGGCCGCTGCCCGAAAAAGAGCGCCTGCAAAGCCCCGAGGAGCGCGACGAACTCAACGGCCTGTACGAATGCATCCTGTGCGCGAGCTGCTCGACGAGCTGCCCGAGCTTCTGGTGGAACCCCGACAAGTTCGTCGGCCCCGCCGGCCTGCTGCAGGCCTACCGCTTCATCGCCGACAGCCGCGACGACGCCACCGGCAAGCGCCTGGACGACCTGGAAGACCCGTACCGCCTGTTCCGCTGCCACACCATCATGAACTGCGTGGACGTCTGCCCCAAGGGTCTGAACCCCACCCGGGCCATCGGCAAGATCAAGGAACTGATGGTGCGCCGCGCCATCTGAGCGCCCCCGCCCCGAATACCAGACCATGGAATCGTGTTCCGCGCCCTCCCCCGCTCCCGTGCTGCTCGACGTGCGTGAACTGAGCCGGCTGCGCTGGCGCTGCCGGCGCGGCCTGCTGGAGAATGACCTGTTCCTGGAGCGCTTCTTCGCGCAGCACGAGGCGACGCTGACCCAGCGCCATGCGCAGGGCCTGAACGCGCTCATGGCGCTGGCGGACAACGACCTCCTGGACCTGCTGCTGCAGCGCTGCGAGCCGCAAGGCGAGCAAAATACGCAAGCAGCGCGCGAAGTGCTCGGCATGCTGCGGCAAGGCGGCGCATCGGGTTCGGAGCACCCCATCGGCAACCCATCCCAAGGAAAATGACATGAAGTCCGCTGACAACAAAGCCACCCTGTCCTTCAGCAACGGCAACCCCAGCGTCGACCTGCCGGTCTACCAGGGCAGCATGGGCCCGGACGTCATCGACATCCGCAAGCTGTACGCGCAAACGGGCATGTTCACCTACGACCCGGGCTTCCTCTCGACGGCGGCCACCCAGTCGGCGATCACCTACATCGACGGCGACAAGGGCGAGCTACTGTACCGCGGCTACCCCATAGAGCAGTTGGCGGTGCACTGCAATTTCCTGGAAACCTGCTACCTGCTGCTCCACGGGGACCTGCCGGACGCCACCCAGAAGGCCGACTTCACCAGCCTCGTGACGAACCACACCATGGTCAACGAGCAAATGCAATTCTTCCTGCGCGGCTTTCGCCGCGACGCGCACCCCATGGCCGTGCTCACCGGCCTGGTCGGCGCGCTGTCGGCCTTCTACCACGACAGCACCGACATCAACAATCCGCAGCACCGCGAGATCGCCGCGATCCGCCTGATCGCCAAGATGCCCACGCTGGTCGCCATGGCCTACAAGTACGGCATGGGCCAGCCCTACATGTACCCGCACAACCACCTGAACTACGCGGGCAACTTCCTGCGCATGATGTTCGGCACGCCCTGCGAGGAATACCAGGTCAAGCCGGTTCTCGAACGCGCGCTGGACCGCATCTTCATCCTGCACGCGGACCACGAACAGAACGCATCGACCTCCACCGTGCGCCTGTGCGGCTCGTCGGGAACGAACCCGTTTGCCGCCATCGCCGCCGGCGTGGCCTGCCTCTGGGGCCCCGCGCACGGCGGCGCCAACGAGGCCGCGCTGACCATGCTGCACGACATCCAGGCGCAGGGCGGCGTGGAGAAAATCGGTGAATTCATCCGCCAGGTCAAGGACAAGAACTCCGGCGTCAAGCTCATGGGCTTTGGCCACCGCGTGTACAAGAACTACGACCCGCGCGCCAAGCTGATGCAGGAAACCTGCAACGAGGTGCTCGCCGAACTGGGCCTGGAAAAGGACCCGCTGTTCAAGCTGGCCAAGGCATTGGAGAAAATCGCCCTGGAAGACGACTACTTCGTGCAGCGCAAGCTCTACCCGAACGTGGACTTCTATTCCGGAATCGTGCAACGCGCCATCGGCATTCCCGTGAACCTGTTCACCGGCATCTTCGCGCTGGCGCGCACCGTGGGCTGGATTGCGCAGCTCAACGAAATGATCGGCGACCCCGAGTACAAAATCGGCCGCCCGCGCCAGCTATTCACCGGCTCCACGCGCCGCGACGTGCTGCCTCTGGCCGAGCGCAGATCGGCAATCCAATGAGCGCCTGCGCGCCCCCGCCCGGCCCGGCGGCGCGCTCCGTCCGGGCCAGCGGGGAGGCAGCTGATCGGCCCATCCCCCCCCGAACACCGAACAGCGCACGGGCCCGCTTGCGCCCGATCCACCCGGCCTGGGTGGTGCTGCTGACCAGCGCCTGGCTGGCCACCGCCTGCAATCTGCCGCTGTGGCAGGAAGTGGCGCGGCTGCCCGGCAGCGGCAGCCTGCGCGACTGGGGTTTTGCTCTGGCCTTTGGGGCCATCGTCGCGGCGGGCAATGCCGCCCTGCTCAGCCTGCTGGCCTGGCGCTGGACGCTCAAGCCCGCCGCCGTGGTGCTGGTGCTGATGGCGGCCTTGGGCATGTACTTCATGCTCGCCTACGGCATAGCGATCGACAGCTTCATGCTCCTGAACGTGCTGCAGACGGACCTGGGGGAGGCCCGGGACCTGCTCGATTGGCGCCTGCCGGTGAGCGTGCTGGCGTTGGCCGCGCCGCCGTTTCTGGGTCTGTACCGCCGCCCGCTGCAGCGCCTGGGCGCAATGCGCCAGGTGGCGTACAACGGCTTGCTGCTGCTGGGCTCGCTGGCCGTCAGCGTGCTGTGCCTGTTGCTCGTGTTCCAGGAGTTTTCCTCGACGATGCGCAACCACCCCCGGCTGCGCTACCTGATCAACCCGCTCAACAGCGTGTACGCGCTGGGCAACATCGCCACCCAGCCCCTGCGCATGGACACGCACGCATTGCTGCCCCTGGGACGCGACGCCCGATTGGGCGCCAGCTATTCCGGCCAGACCAAGCCACCGCTGCTGGTGCTGGTGCTCGGCGAAACCGGCCGCAGCCAGAACTTCGGCATCAATGGCTACGCGCGCGACACCACCCCGCGGCTTGCGGCCCGCAAGGACCTCGTGAGCGCACGCAACGCCTGGTCCTGCGGCACCAGCACGGCAGCGTCGCTGCCCTGCATGTTCGCGCACCTGGGGCGCGCGGACTACGAGGACCGCCCGAGCAACTACGAGAACCTCCTCGACGTGCTGCAGCACGCCGGCCTGGGCGTTCTGTGGGTGGAAAACCAGTCGGGTTGCAAGGGCGTGTGCGCGCGCATCGGAGAAATCCACAACCCGGCAGACCCCGCGCTGTGCCCCGGCGGCGAATGCCTGGACCGGGTGATGCTCCAGAACCTGGACGCGCAGATCGCCGCCCTGCCCGCCGAACGGCGCGCGCGCGGCAGCGTGGTGGTGTTGCACCAGATGGGCAGCCACGGCCCGGCGTACTACAAGCGCTCGGCGCAAGAGAACAAGAAATTCGAACCCGAGTGCCATTCAGCGGCCTTGCAGGAATGCGGGCGCGAGCAGGTGGTGAACGCCTACGACAACAGCATCGTCGAGACGGATCACTTTCTGGACTCCGTCCTCGAATGGCTGCTGACGCACGAGAAGCGCGCGCAGACCGCGATGATCTACGTCGCGGACCATGGGGAATCGCTGGGCGAGAACAACATCTACCTGCACGGTTTGCCCTACGCGATTGCCCCCGACGTGCAAAAGCACATTCCCTGGATCACCTGGCTATCCCCCGCCATGCAGTCGCGCACCGGCCTGAGCAGCGCCTGCCTGCAGCGCGACCAGGACCAGCGGCGCATCAGCCACGACAACTACTTTCATTCGGTGCTCGGCCTGATGGACGTGCAGACCAGCGCCTACCGCCCCGAGTTGGACCTGTTCGCGCCCTGCAGCAGGATCGGGGGTAAGCAAGGGTAATATTGGCGCATGAGCACGCAAGCGAAGAAACCCCGGCGCCCGACCGCCCCGCGACGCATCTACCAACTGCACGCCAAGCTGGCGTATCTGGAGCCGACCGTCTGGCGCCGGCTCTGGGTTCCCGACACCCTGACGCTGGAAAAACTCCATCGCGTGATTCAGCTGGTGATGGGCTGGAGAAACGCCCATATGCACGAATTCAGCTTCGGCGAACGGCGCTACTCCCTGCCGAATCCCATGTGGCCGTCGATGGACGAAGACACGCAGGACGAACGCCTGTTCGACTTGGCGACCGTGCTCAGCGAAGACACGACCGGATTCGTCTACACCTACGACTTTGGCGACGACTGGCAGCATCTGATCAAGGTCGAGGCCCGCCTGGAGCCCGATGAAAAGAACCGCCGCCCGCTGTGCCTGGACGGCGCAAATGCCTGTCCGCCAGATGACGTTGGCGGCGTCCCGGGCTACGCCGGCTTCCTGCAAGCCATCCGGGACCCCTCGCATCCAGAGCACCTGGAGATGTGGGAGTGGCATGGCGGCCCCTTCGACCCGGCGGCTTTCGACCCCAACGCCGTGAACGCCGCGCTGAGCAAGCTGCGCCTGTAGCCCCCGCGTCCGCCGGGGCGCGATCAGACTTCAGTGCAGGTCGTCGCCCGAACCCAGAGCCAGATTCTCGAAGCGCGTCTGGTTCTTCTGGAAATACAGCTTCACCGTTCCGGTCGGGCCATTGCGCTGCTTGCCGATGATGACCTCGGCCACGTTCGGCTCCTTGCTCTCCTTGTTGTAGTAGTCGTCGCGGTAGATGAACATGATGATGTCCGCGTCCTGCTCGATGGCGCCCGATTCGCGCAGGTCGGACATCAGGGGGCGCTTGTCGGTGCGCTGCTCGACCGAGCGGTTGAGCTGCGAGAGCGCGATCACCGGGCACTGCAACTCCTTGGCGAGCATCTTCAGGCCGCGCGAGATTTCGCCCAGCTCCGTCGCCCGGTTGTCCAGGCCCGACGCGTCCGCGCCGCTCATCAGCTGCAGGTAGTCAACGACGATCAGCCCGAGCTTGCCGCACTGGCGCGCAAGGCGCCGCGCATTCGCGCGCAGCTCGGCGGTCGTGAGCCCCGGGGTTTCGTCGATGTGCAGCGACACCGTGCGCAGCTTTTCGATGGCCTCGGTGAAACGCGGCCATTCCTCGTCCGTGAGCCTGCCGGTGCGCAGATTGCTCTGGTTCACCCGCCCGATCGATCCCACGATGCGCACCGCCAGCTGGGCGGCGCCCATTTCCATCGAAAAAATGGCCACCGGCAGCCCCTCGTGCAGCGCCACGTGCTCGGCAATGTTCACCGCCAGCGAGGTCTTGCCCATCGAGGGCCGCGCAGCCAGCACCACCATGTCGCCGGCCTGCAGGCCGCAGGTCATCCGGTCCAGATCGGCAAAGCCCGTGGGCACCCCGGTCACGTCCACCGGGTTGTCCGCCATTTCCTGTACCCGGTCGAGCAGATCGAGGACCAGCGTATCCAGCGACTGAAAGCCCTGCCGGGTGCGCGCGCCTTCTTCTGCGATCGCGAAAATCCTGGCCTCGGCCTCGTCCAGAATGCGCTCCACCGCCTTGCCCTGCGGGTTGAACGCGCTGGTGGAGATTTCGTCGCTGGCCGTCACCAGCTTGCGCAAGATCGCCCGCTCGCGCACGATCTCCGCGTAGCGGCGGATATTGCTCGCGCCCGGAACATACTGCGCGAGGTTGTTCAAATACGCCAATCCGCCCATCTCCTGCGCCTTGCCCTGGTTTTGCAGATGCTCGGAGACGGTGATCACGTCGGCCGGCTTGCCTGCATGGATCAGCGCGTTGATGGCCGTGTAGATCATCTGGTGCTCGTGGCGGTAGAAATGGCTTTCCACGAGCAGGTCGCCCACGCGATCCCAGGCGCTGTTGTCCAGCAGCAGGCCGCCGAGCACGCTGGATTCGGCCTCGATCGAGTGCGGCGGCACGCGCAGCTGCGCGACCTCGTAATCCACTGGCCGCGCAGCCATCGAGCCCTGCGCATCGGATTGGGAAAAGACGGTGGACATCGGGGTTTTCTCCGGACAAGGCTTGGCGGGACAGGCATGCGGCCAACGGGGACAAGCCTGTGGGCAAGCCGTGGATTAGCGCTGGACGGTCGTGTACAAAATGAAGCCATCCAATGACAAAAGCCGCCCAAGGGCGGCTCTCGTACAAAGTCGGGCAATCGCTGCGCCGGCGTTCAGGCGGTTTCGCCGTAGACCGAGACGCTGACCTGCACCACCACATCGGTGTGCAGAACCACGCTCACGCTGCTGTCGCTCACGGTCTTGATCGGCCCGTTGGGCAGGCGGACCTGTGACTTGGCAAGCTTGTAGCCCTGCTTGTTCAGTTCCTCGGCGATGTCCTGGTGCGTCACGGAACCAAACAGCCGGCCGTCCACGCCCGCCTTTTGCGTCAGCTTGACGGTGCTTCCGGCGAGCTTCTCGCCCTGCGCCTGAGCCAGCGCCAGCTTTTCCGCGGCGACCTTTTCGAGTTGCGCGCGCTTGGCCTCGAACTCTGCCTTGGCGGCGGCGGTCGCGCGGCGTGCGCGGCCCGAGGGAATCAGGAAGTTGCGGGCGTAGCCGTCCTTGACCTTGACGACTTCACCGAGGTTGCCCAGGTTCACGACCTTGTCGAGCAGGATGATTTGCATGGCGCTGGCTCCTTCAGATTTTGTGCTGGTCGCTGTACGGAACCAGGGCCAGGAAGCGCGCGCGCTTGATCGCCGTGTTCAGCTGGCGCTGGAAGATGGCGCGCGTTCCGGTCAGGCGCGCGGGGATGATCTTGCCGTTTTCGGCGATGAAATCGCGCAAGGTATCGACATCCTTGTAGTCGATTTCTTCGACCCCCGTCACCGTGAAGCGGCAAAAGCGCTTGCGCTTGAACAGCAGCGACTGGGTGTTGCGCTTGGGGCGCTTGTCTTTGTTGAACTTCTTGAACGTGGCCATGCTGGCCTCCCTTGAAAAATTTAAGTTTGCTGAATGTCCTGGACGTGCAGCACCGCATTCTTGCCATTGCGCGGCGAGGCCAGGAAACCGCTGAAAGTCCAGAGACTTCCGATGTCCTGCCGCGCCAGGCGCTCGGCCATCGCACCGAAGGCGACGGCCTTCATCGCCGCCTTCACCTCACGCGGCTGGCCGACTTCCGTCTGCTGCGACGTGTGCGCGATGCGCAAGGCAATGGCCGGCAACCCGGCGGGCGTACAGCGCAGGGGCTCGGCCTCTGCGATGCATGCGGTCAGGACGACGCGGTTGTGCACTGCTGCCGATCATGGGGCCGATCAGCGCTCGCCGGCGGCCGCGTATTCGGCCTGGCCGGCAGGGGCCTGGTTGGCCCTGCGGGCTTCCTCGCGCTCGACGGTCTTCATGATCGCAGAGGGGCCGGTTTCGGCCTTCTTCTTTTGCACCGTCAGGTGGCGCAACACGGCGTCGTTGAACTTGAAGGCGTGCTCGAGCTCGGCCAGCACGGCCTGGTCGGCCTCGATGTTCACGCACAGGTAGTGCGCCTTGGCGAGCCGGTTGATCAGGTACGCGAGCTGCCGCCGACCCCAGTCTTCCACGCGGTGCACCTTGCCGCCGCCGGCGGTGATCATGCCCTTGTAGCGCTCCAGCATGGCTGGAACCTGCTCGCTCTGATCCGGATGGATCAGCAAAATGATTTCGTAGTGACGCATGCACGCTCCTTATGGGTAGAGCCACCCACTGCGTCGTGAAGCGGTGTGGCAAGGCAAAGCCGAGGATTATAGCCCGCGCTGCCCTGCCCGCTGGCCCGGCGCCAGTTTGCCCACCTGCACCGGCCCGCCAATTCATGCCGCGCCGCCCATTGCACCCGCAGCCTGACGCGCCAGGTGCATCTGATGCAGCGTGATCTTGCGCACCTCGGTTTGGCTGGTGGTGATGTGCGCGCGCAGCAGCATCTCGGCCTGCGCGCCGCGCCGGGCGTGGATGGCTTGGAGTATCTTCGCGTGCTCGTCGTAGGTGGCGTCGATGCGGGCTTGTTGGGTGAAGTCCAGGCGGCGGATGATGCGGATGCGCTCGGTCACGTCGCGGTGTACCCGCGCCATTTCGGCGTTGCCCGCCGCTTGCACCAGCGTGCAGTGAAAGGCTTCGTCCCACTGACTCACCTGCACCGCGTCGGTGCTGCGCTGCGCCATGGGGGTCAGCCACCGTGTCGTCAGACCGTCGAGCAGCACCCGGTGCTGGCTGTGCGCGGCGTTCTGCGCGCCTTCGCAGAGCCGGTGTGCCGCCGTGGTCTCGAGCACCATGCGCAGGTCATAGAGTTGCTCGAATTTGTCGAAGTCAAACGGCAGCACGCGCCAACCGCTGCGGTAGAGGACTTCGACATGGCCTTCCTGCTGCAGCCGGGTCAGCGCTTGGCGCACGGGGGTGCGCGAGACCCCCAGCCGTTCGCTGACCGCTTGTTCGGTGAAACGATCGCCCGGCACGAGCCGGAACTCGGCCACGTCGCGCTTGAGTTGCTCGTAGACCTGTTCGGCACGCGAACTGCGCGCTGGTGGTGCGGGTGCGGTGGGCATTCTTCAAATGGGCGTTTTCGATGCGCTCGATTCTGCCAACGTTGACAGCAGCTGCGTGCTGTTTGCAGTCCATCCGACGATGGCTCCTTGGGCCTGGATCATCTCTGCGGTCGCGGTTTTGAACTGCGGAAAGTAGCTTTCGGTGCAGTCCAGCAACAGCAGGCAGTCGTAGCCTCGGTCATTCGCCTCGCGCATCGTGCTTTGCACGCACACTTCCGTGGTCACGCCCATGACGATCAGGTGGCTGATACCGCGCTGCTCGAGCATTTGCTGCAGGCCGGTGGCATGGAATGCGCCCTTGCCGGGCTTGTCGATCACGGGCTCGCCAGGCCATGGCGCCAGTTCGGCAATGATCTGGCTGCCCGGCTCGCCTGCCACCAGGATGCGACCCAGCGGGCCGACGTCGCCAATGCGCAGCGCGGGGTTGCCGCGCAGGCGTTTCGCCGGGGGGCAGTCGGACAAATCGGCGCGGTGCGTCTCCCGGGTGTGCACCACCAGTCCCCCGGCCCGGCGCCAGGCCGCCAGCATGGTCCGGCAGGCTGGCACGATGGATCTGAGCCGCGATACGTCATTGCCCAGGCTGGCGCCAAAGCCGCCAGGCTCAATGAAGTCGCGTTGCATGTCTATGCTCAGCAGCGCCGTGTGCGCGAGCACGAACGGGTAGATGAAGGGCTGCGCAAGCAGCGAGAGCCCAGATAGCGGCCGTTCATGCAGCATGGCGCCGGGCCTGCCCCTGCACGCCGCCGCCCATGTGCGCGCCCAGCACCTGGCGGTCGGCAGCGGCCGCGGTGGTTTCGAAAACGATGCGGCCCTCGCTCATGACCAGGATGCGGTCGGCCAGCGCCAGCAACTCGTCCAGGTCTTCGCTGATCAGCAGCACGCCCGCGTTGCGCTCGCGCACCTGGCGCAGCCGGCGGTGGACGTCGCGGCCTGCGGCAAAGTCCAGCCCGAACGCCGGGTTGGCGGCGATCAGCACGTGGATCTCACCGGCCAGCTCACGCGCCAGCACGGCGCGCTGCACGTTGCCGCCGGACAGACTCTGAATGGCCGCTGTCTCGTCCCGGGTCTTTATGCCGTACTCGGCAATCCATGCGCGGGCGCGTTCGCGCCAGGCGGCAGAGCGCAGCCAGCCACCCCATCCAGCTGTTGCCAGCGGCGGCTGGTCGAAGTCGCGCAGCGCCATGTTCTGCGCCACGCTGAACGCGGCCACGCAGGCGTTGTGCAGTGGTTCCTCGGGCAGGCTGCGCACCTTGAGGCGCCGGTTTTGCGCGCGGGTGGCCGCGTAGGGCTGGCCCATCACGTGGACTGTGCCCGAGAGCCGAGGGCGCTGGCCCACCAGGGCTTGCAGCAGTTCGCGCTGGCCGTTGCCGGAGACGCCGGCTATGCCCAGGATTTCGCCGGGCATCAGTGTCAGGCTCAGGCCGTGCAGCGCCAGCGTGCCACGCTCGCCCAATGCGGACAGCTTGTCCACTTGCAACGCGGGAACGTCCGACCGTGGGCGCTCGCGCGCTGCGGCCGGCGGTTTTTTTTCTGCTTCTGCTTCTGCATCTGCCTCTGCCATCGCCGCTACCGCGCCCCCCACCATGGCCTGCGCGAGCAACTCCGGGCTGCTGTCGGCGACGCGGCCGTGGTGCACGGCCTGGCCCTTGCGCAGCACGGTGACGGTGTCGGCGTAGGCCATGACCTCGCGGAACTTGTGCGTGATGATGATCACGGTGCACGCGCCGCGCCGCGCATGCTCACGGATGTGGCCGAGCACCTGGTCCGCCTCCTGCGGCGTGAGCACCGAGGTGGGCTCGTCCAGGATCAGCAACCGGGGCTGGAGGTACAGCTGCTTGAGCAGTTCCAGTTTCTGCTTCTCGCCCGCTGCCAAATCGGCAGGGAACGCGTCCAAATCCAGGCTGAATGGCGTGCGCGCCAGAAACCCCCGGAGCTCGGCGTACCGGGCCCTCCAGTCGAGCAGCCAAGGCAGCCTGCCCGCCGCCAGCAGCAGGTTCTCGGCCACGCTCATGCCGGGGGCCAGCGTGAAGTGCTGGTAGACCATGCCTATGCCCAAGGCGCGGGCGATCGCCGGGTTGGCAATGTCCTGCTCGCGCCCGTCGATGAGGATGCTGCCTGCCTCGGCGCGCGCCATGCCGGCCACGCACCGAACCAGCGTGCTCTTGCCTGCGCCGTTCTCACCGAGTAGCGCGTGCACGCTGCCGGGCGCTACCCGGATGCTGACCTGGCTCAGCGCGGTAGCACTGCCAAAGCGCTTCGTCAACCCGCAGGTTTCCAGCCGCAGCGCGCCGCTGGCCGGTCTGGGCGCAGGAATCAAGCGCATCAGCGCTCCTGCGCGGCTAGTGTTCTGCCCTGCGAATAGCGGCACAAAATGAAACGGATGCATTTCGCGTCATGGCAAGGCGCAAACCGCAGCGATACCCGTAGGTATCGCGAGGATTTGCAACGCCGCCATGGCGCGAAAGGCGCAGTTTCATGTGCTGCTATTCGCAGGGCAGGACACTTAGTGCCTGCAGCACGGCCGACGACGCGGCGTGGGCGCCGAAGACGCCGCCCTGCATCGTGATCATCTTCAGCGCAGCCAGGTGGTTGCCGTGGTCCGTGGCGGCGGTGCAGTCGGACAGCAGCAGGCATTCCAAGCCGCGGTCGTTGGCCTCGCGCATCGTGGTGTGCACGCACACGTCGGTGGTGATGCCGGCCAGCAGCAGGTTCACGATGCCGCGGGTGCGCAGCAGCAGTTCCAGGTCGGTGGCGTAGAAGGATCCCTTGCCCGGTTTGTCGATCACCACTTCGCCGGGTAGCGGCGCCAGTTCATCGATGATGTTCCAGCCCGGTTCGCCGCGCACCAGAATGCGCCCGCAGGGGCCGTCATCGCCTATGCCCACGCCCTGCGCGCCGATCTGCCGTGAGCGCCAGCGCTTGTTCGCCGGCAGGTCCGACAGATCCGGTCTATGGCCCTCGCGGGTGTGCATGACCGCATAGCCTGCGGCCCGCAGCGCAGCCATCAGGGTTTGCAATGGCGCTATCGGCGCGCGCGTCTGCGCGACGTCGTAGCCCATCTTGTCCACATAGCCGCCCACACCGCAGAAGTCGGTCTGCATGTCGATCACGATCAGCGCCGTGTTGTCCGGGCGCAGGTCGCCGTTCCAGGGCCAGGGGTAGGGGTTCGCGGTGATGTGCATGGTGTGTTCAGTGTTTCGCTGCCGCAAGCTCTCCCGGGCAGCCCTGGGCCAGGCGGCCGGGCTTGCAACTGAGCACCAGAATCAGCAGGGTGAGTGCATAAGGCAGGGTGCCAAACAGGTGGTAGCCCCAGCCCATGCCGACGGATTGCAGCGCGGGACCGATCGCGCCCGCGCCGCCAAACAGGGCGGCAGCGCCGATGCAGCGCAGCGGGCTCCAGCGCGCAAAGATGACCAGCGCCACGGCAATCAGCCCCTGACCGCTGGAGATGCCCTCGTTCCAACTGCCGGGATAAAACAGCGTGAGCGAGGCGCCGCCCAGGCCGGCCACCATGCCGCCGAGGGTGGTCGCCAGAATGCGTATGCCCGTGACCGAATGGCCCAGCGCGCGCGCCGCGCTGGCCGAGTCACCGGCCAGGCGCAGCAGCAGGCCGTAGCGGGTGTGCCGCAGGCCCCAAGCCATCAGCAGCGCGAGCAGCAGGCCCAGCGGCAGCAGCGTATTGATCCGCAGCGCCGACTGCAGCGCTGGCGAACTGCTCCACTGACCCAGTTCCCATGCCGGAATTTGCGGCGCCTGCGGCTGTATGAAGGGCTTGCCCCCATAAAACGCCAGGCCGCTGCCGAGCAGCATCAGCGCAATGCCGGTGGCCACGTCGTTGACCCGGGGCAGCGAGCACAGCAGGCCATGCAGCGCTGCCAGCAGCCCCCCGGCGACTGCGCCGGCGAGCACTCCCGTCCAGGCCGACTGGCCCAGGCAGGCCGCAGCAAAAGCCACCATCGCCGACAGCACCAACACGCCTTCGAGCCCGAGGTTGACGCGCCCCGACTTCTCGGTCAGGCATTCGCCCAGGCTGACGAACAGGAACGGGGTACCGACCCGCAATGCGCCGCCGAGCATGCCGGAGAACAGCAGCATCCACTGCTCTGCGCTCATGCGGCCTTCCCTTGCGCGCTGGAGCCGCTGATGCGGGTCAAGCTGGCGCACAGGCGTCTCCAATGCAGCCCTTGCAGATCGCGCAGCGCTTCGCTGGCCAGGATGAGCACAAAGGCCATCCCTTGGAGTACCAGCACCGAGGCGTCGGGCAGTCCCAGGCGGCGCTGCAGCAGACTGCCGGCCGCGCCAAAGCCGCCAAACAGGATCGCCACAGGAATGATGGCCAGCGGCTGGTGGCGGGCAATGAACGACACCAGGATGCCGGTGTAGCCATAAAAGGCGATCAGCGACACATTCGCATTCGTGTGCACGGCAGCCACTTCGACGGCGCCGGCCAGCCCTGCGGCAGCGCCGCCGATCGCGCAGGCGGCGACGACCAGCCGCGCTGCGGGCAGGCCCATCAGCGCAGCGGTGCGTGGATTGCCGCCGACCACGCGCAGCGCAAAGCCCGACGCCGTCCAGCGCAGCCACAGCGCCAGCGCCAGACAGGCCAGCAGGCCCAGCATCAGCCCCCAGTGCACGTCGCTGCCGGCGATGCCCCCGATGTGCAGTGCCTCGGGCAGCGTTCGGGTCGCGGGCTTGTTCATGCTGGCTGGGTCGCGCAGCGGGCCTTCGACCAGATGCTTGAACAGCCCGATGGCCATATAGGCCAGCAGCAGGCTGCTGATGGTCTCGTTGATGCCGCGGTACTGCCGCAGCCAGCCCGCCAACGCCACCCACAGCCCGCCGGCGAGCGCACCCGCTGCACAGGCCAGCGCACTGCCGACGGCGTTGCCCGGCAGGGGCAGGTAGCAGGCGCTCACGGCGCAAGCCAGACCGCCCAGCACCAGCGCCCCTTCGGCGCCAATGATCACCAGGCCGGCGTGCGCCGGAATGGCCACGCACAGCGCCGTGAGCATCAGCGGTGCGGCGCGCTGCAAGGTGTTTTGCCAGGCAAAGGCGTCGCCAAAAGCCCCTTGGAACAGCAGCGTCCAGACCTGCAGCGGGTCCGCGCCAGCCAGGCTCACGAAGGCACCAAACAGCGCCAGCGCCGCAGTGATGGCCAGCATCGGCAGGGCTACGCCATAGAGGGTGTCGCGCATGATCGCTCGTGGGGTCGGTGGTCGGGTGGCTGGATGCGTCAGATCGTGCCCAGCACGCCTTCGACCAGGTAGTTCATGCCCTCGAGGGCGATGTCGGTCTGCTTGCAGCTCTTGCCGGCGGCGAGCACCAGCTTGCCCTGGTTGTCCTTGAGCGGTCCCTTGAAGATATCGAATTGGCCTGCCAGCATCTGGGCCCGGACGGCGTCGGCGCTTCTTCGGGCGGCCTCGCTGACCATTGCGCCGTAGGCCGACATGCGCACATAGCCCTCGCCGAGGCCGCCG
>NZ_AFAL01000501.1 GCF_000193225.1 Verminephrobacter aporrectodeae subsp. tuberculatae At4
GGATGCCGATTTCATGCCCGGCCTCGGCGACCGCGCGCATCTGCTTCGGAAAGGTCTCTATCGAATGCCCGGGGATGAACCAGGTCGTCCGTATCCCCAGGCGCTGGAACAGTTGGAGCAGGCGCGGCGCTCCGACCTCGCCCGCGAACAGGCCGCGCGAGATATCGTCCGGCGAGTCTTCCCCGCCATACGAACCCAGCCAGCCGGCGACGGCGTCCACATCGACACCAAAGCCACACAGAATTTCCTTTGCCATCTTGCACTCCTTGAAGGTTTCGCCAACACGGCCCCGGGGCGGGGCCTGATTCAAAGCACCGGTTCCCACTCCGGCCTCAGCCCGACGCAGCAGCGGGGATCACCGATGCCTCGGCCACAGGCCAGGACAGCAGCACCCTGGCCGCATGGGGCAATCCGTCCGCGTGATCGACGTGGCGCTCTACCGTCAGGCATTCGCCGTCGGCCAGTTCGACGTGCAGCCGCACGGTCTGCCCAGTGTAGGTCCGACCGACGACGTGGCCAGCGATCTGCCCCGCGGGCGGGGCGCTGTCTTGCGGTACCTGCCGCAGGTCCATGGCTTCCGAGGGCACGACCAGCAGCGCGCGGTCTCCGACGCGCAGACTGGCCGGCCCGGCGGCCGTGCCCTGGAGCAGGCCGAGCGCCGTGGCGACCTGCACCACGTGGTGTTCGATGCCCTGCACCCGCCCTGCGAGCAGCGCGTTGCGGCCGATGAAGCGCGCGACGAACTCCGTCGCCGGGCGCGTGTACAGGGCGCAGGGCGTGTCGATCTGCTCGGTGTGGCCGCGGTTCATCACGACCACCCGGTCCGACAGCACCAGCGCTTCGGACTGCGCATGGGTGACGAACAGGAAGGTGATTCCGACCTCGCGCTGGAGCAGCTTGAGCTCATGCTGTATCGAGCGGCGCAGGTTGGCGTCGAGCGCGCCGAGCGGCTCGTCGAGCAGCAGGATGTCGGGCTGCACCGCCAGGCCCCGGGCCAACGCGACGCGCTGGCGCTGCCCGCCCGACAGCTGGCGGCCATGGCGCCCGGCCACCGGCCCGAGTTCGAAGAGCGCCAGCATGTGCTCCACGCGCGCCCTCTGCGCCGCCGGGTCCAGTCGCCCGTGCAGGCCGAACGCAATGTTCTCGCGCACCGTCATGTGCGGGAACAGCGCAAAGTCCTGAAAAATCGTCGCCGTCGGCCGCTGCTCCGGCGGCAGGTGCCCGATGCTTCGGCCGCGCAGCAGAATCCGGCCGCTGCTGAGCGCCTCGAACCCGGCGAGCATGCGCAGCGTCGTGGTCTTGCCGCAGCCCGACGGCCCGACCAGCGAAATGAACTCGCCCCGCCGGGCTTGCAGGCACAAGCGGTTCACGGCCCGGTGCCCGCCAGGGTAGACCTTGCACAGGTCGAGCAGTTCGAGGTCGTGCTGCACGGGGCTCAGGCCGTGAGGAACTCGTTCCACTTCTGGACCAGGTGGTCGTAGGAATCGGGCCATTGGTGCCAGTAGGCCACCTGCGCTGCACGCTGCGCGAGCGCGCCCCCGTCGCGCAGATCCCCTTCCCTGATGCCGCGCTCGGTGGCGCCGACCCAGGGCGCGCCCTCGTACCAGAACGCGTATTTTTGCGGCGCCATCACCTGCCGGACGCTGGTGCTCGGCGAGTAGTAGCCCTGCTCGGAGACGGCGATCGCCGGCGGCCCGGACAACCAATAGTCGGCGTACGCGATCGCGGCCTCGCGGTGCGGCGTCGTGGCCAGCACCGCGACGCCGATGGCCCAGGCGCGGTAGCCCTCCTTCGGGGTCGCGTACTTGCAGGGACGGCCCTGCGCCTTGACCGCCATCACCGCCGGCTGCCAGGCGTCGCAGACCACCATCTCGCCCGACGCGAGCAGGTTCACGAGTTCGCCGAAATCCCCCCAGAGCGCGCGGAACTGGCCCTGCTTCTTCTTGCTGATCAAAAAGCCGATGGCCTCGTCGATCTCCTTCTTGTTCGGGTTGCCCGGGTTTTTCACGTCCGACAGGCCGAGCGAGTTCATCGCCAAAATGGCTTCGCCGGTCGCGATCAGGGGGTCGGTGTTGAGCCCCGAGCGCCCCTTCCACTTCTTGTCGAACAGGGCCGTCCAGCTGTTCGCCTCCTCGGCGCTGAGCACGCCGGGGTGGTAGCCGATCGAGTCATAGTTGTAGACCGTGGGCACCATGTACAACGCAGTCTGCGCCGCGTCGGCCCGGATCTGCCCGGCAATCTGGGCCTTCGCCGGCAGCTTGGGGTCTGGCCGCGTGAAGGTGTCGCGGATCTGGCCCCAGTGCTTGAGCGCCGCCGTCGGCACCGGGGTGAGCTTGTTCGTCATCACCAGGGCCGGCAGGCGTTCGGCGTTGGTTTCCCAGATGTCGAAATCCTTGGCGCCGGACAAGATCCGGGTTTGCGCGTCCGGATGCGTTGCCGCCGTGCCCACGGTCTTGGCGACGCCGGACTGGGCTTTGAAGTCGGCCAGGATGCGCTCCTGCACCGTCACCGACAGCCCGATGGTGCGCAATTGCTGCTTGGCCAATGGCACCATCTGCGCCAGCGCGGCGCCTGCGGGCAGCAGCGCGCCGCTGCCGAGCGCGAGCCCCTGCGCCAGCGTGTGGCGGCGTGATGCGTCGAAGCGTGTCGTCATGGGAGTCCCTTTCAGTGGAAAAAGAAGCGCAGCGCGCAGTCACGGGGCATTACCGGATCGCCTCCTGCAACGCGACCTGGCGCGCGCGGCGCAGCGTCAGCGCCATCAGCGCGCCGTACACGGCCAGCAGGCTGAACGAGGCCAGGGTCGTGAGCACGCCGAACGCAAAGAGGTTGGGATGAATCTCGACCGAGAACGATCCATAGATGGTCAATGGCAGCGTGGGATGGCCGCCGGCGGTAAACAGCGTGCGCGAGAACTCGTCGTAGGACAGCGTGAACGAGAACAGCATCGCGCTCAGCACCCCCGGGAAGATCAACGGAAAGGTGATGCGCCGGAAGGTCGTTGCCGGGCTGACCCCGAGGCTCCACGCGGCCTCCTCGACCGAGCGGTCAAAGCGGTTGAAGACCGCGAGCATCACCAGGAAGGCGAACGGGTAGGCGTAGACCACGTGCACCACGAACGAGGTGCCCCACCATGCCCGCGGCAGGTCCAGCGCATTCGCCAGCAACGCGACGCCCAGGCCGACCAGGATTCCCGGAACGATCATCCCCAGCACGATCAGATAGAAAGCCAGCCCCGCCGCGCGAAAACGCCGCCGGAAGGCCTGCGCCGAGAGCACCCCCAGCACGGTGGCGACCAGCGTCGTTGCCAGCGCGAGCGCGAGCGACCGGAGCAGGGCGTCGCCCAGATCCAGAGGCGCAACGCGCGACGGCGCAGCCCGCCCCAGCAGGTGTGCGTACCAGTAGGTGGACCACTCGACGATGGGGAACTGCGGCCCGCCCTCGGGGCCGGTCTGAAAGCTCAGGATGGCCAGCACCCCCATCGGGCCGTACAGGAACACGAGGAACGCGGCGGTGAACAGCGCCAGGAAGGCGCGCAGCGGGGTCTTGCCTTGCATGCTCAAAGCTCCTCGCGCAGGTTGACCAGGCGCAGCAACAGGGCCACGACCGCCGCCGTGAGCGCCGTCAGGATCACGCCGGCGACGGCCGCGAAAGCCCATTTCAGCGAGCCGACCTGGGTCACGATGATGTTGCCCAGCATGTTCACCTTGCGCCCCGAAAGCGCTGCCGGGGTCGCGAACTCGCCGAGCACCATGGTGCTCACGAAGACCGCGCCGACGACCACGCCAGGCATGCTCAGCGGCAGCACGATGGTGCGCAAAATCCTCCCGGTCCCGGCCCCGAGGTCGCGCGCGGCCTCGATCAGGCCGGGGTCGATGCGCGCGAGCATGAAGGCCACCGGACCGACCATGAAGACCACGTAGATCTGGACCATGCCGATCACCACCGACAAGGGGCTGAACAGCAGGATCTGCAGCGGCGCGTCGATGACCCCGAACTGCATCAGGAGCAGGTTGATTGCGCCCTCGCTGCCGAGCATCGGCCGCCAGGCCAGCACACGGATCAGGAACGGGGTCCAGAACGGGATCACGCACAGCACCAGCAGCGCTGTCTGCACGGTCTTGTTCTTCACGCACAGGCCGATGTACAGCGCCACCGGGTAGCCCAGCAGCAGGCAGACCAGCAGCGTGATGAGCCACAGGCTGACCGTGGTCCACAGCGCGCCGACGTAGGTCGGCGTGGCAAAGAAGGCGCGCCAGCTGTCCAGCGTCAGCGTCGGCTCTATCGTGAACGTGGTCTGGGTCCAGAAGCTGACGCAGAGCATCGTCAGCATCGGCAGCAGCAGGAACAGCAGCATCCAGAGCATTCCCGGCGCCAGCAGCCAGGCGTGCTGGCGCGCTCCCGGGGCGGGACTCGAGGGGGCATGGCCGGGGCGTTCATCGGCACTCAGGCGGCGTAGGCCAGCGTCTCGGCCGCCTGCCAGCGCAAGGCGTAGCGCCGGCCCGCAACGAATGCCGGCGGGCGCCGGTGGCTCAGGTGGTACTCGACCTCGAAATGCGCGCCGGCGCCGGTCCGGAAGATCGCGAGCACGCGCGAACCGGCGTATTCGCTCGCCAGATACGTGCCCGTGATATGGGCCCGGCGGGGGTCGCCGTCGCCTCTCCCGCCATTGCCCGGTTGGTCCGCATCGACCTGCACCCGGTCGCGCCGGACCATGCACAGCGCCGCCCCGTGCCACTGCGCGGCAACGTCCGGCAAGGGCACGTCGAACGCCGGCCCCGCCAGGCGCCCCCCGGCGGCCTGCCCGGACAGCGGGTTGAAGCAGTTGAGCAAGCGGGCCACTTGGCTGCTTGCTGGCCGCTCGAACAGCCGGCGCGGCGTATCGATCTGCACCAGCGCCCCCTGATCGAGAACAGCCACGCGGCTGCCAAGCGCCAACGCCTCCTGCTCGTTGCCGGTGACGTGCAGGAAGGTGCATCCCAGCTGCCGCTGTATGCGCGTGAGTTCCAACGCCATCTGATCGCGCAGGTTGGCGTCGAGCGCGCCCAGCGGTTCGTCGAGCAATACCACCCGGGGTTTGCCCACCAGGCAACGCACCAACGCCACGCGCTGCTTTTGCCCGCCCGATATCTGGGCGACGCTGCGCGCACCCAGACCGCTCAGGCCGACCAGGGCCAGCGCCGCGTCCACTTCGCGCCTGACCTGCGCCGCGTCGATCACCGGCGCATGCCTGCGGTAGCGCAGGCCAAAGGCCAGGTTCTCGAAAACGCTCAAATGCGGAAACAGCGCAAAGGATTGGAAGACGAAGCCGACCCCGCGTTCGTGCGCGCTCCGGCCCGCGAGGTCCTGGCCAAGGACCTCGACCCGGCCGGTGTCGGGCCGATCGAACCCGGCAATCAGGCGCAGCAGCGTTGACTTGCCCGAGCCGCTGGGGCCCAGGATGGTGATGTATTCGCCCGGATCGACCGCCAGCGTGACCGCGCGCAGCGCCGCCACCCGTCCGAACGATTTGCCCACGGCGTGCAGGTGCAGCGCCGCCGTCACGGCACGGCCTTCGACGACAGGCGCGCGCACCAGCGTAGACCCAAGCATTCAACACCTGCCTTCAGTGAGCCGCGCACGCGGCGGGATGACTTGGGGGCGAATGTACTTATCTTGTCTTAAGAATGCAATAGACATTTACAAGGATGGCAACCCCGCTCCACGGGGTCGGATTCAGGGAATGGAATGGCAGAAAACTTTCGGAAATGCATTGAAGCAGTGCCGGCAGGACCCCATGAGGCAATCGGGTCCGCAGAGCCTCGAGATCGGTTTTTACATACCAAAAGTCAATTGTTCAACCCCCCATCGCCCCCCGCCTGCGGTGCCCTAAACTGCTGGACCGTCCTGCGCCCAGCGACATGACCCCTGCCAACGACCTCCTGAACTCTTCGCATCTGTACGCAGTCATCGCCGAGGTGCTCGACGAACACATCCGCATCGGGCGGTTGCCACCGGGTCTGGTGCTGTTGGAAAAGCCGATTGCCGAAGTCTTTCAGACCAGCCGTGCACCGGTGCGGCGCGCGCTCGCCGAGTTGGAGTCGCGCCAGCTGATCCAGCGCTTTGACGGACGGGGGTTTCTGGTCGGACCGCCGGCGCAATCCGTGCGCCCGATCCGCACGCCGTTCAAGGCGCTGAACCTGTCGCTCGGCGCGCAGGCCGACGCGGCCTTGCAGACCCGGACCTCGTGGGAGCGCATCTACGCCGAAGTGGAGCGCAGCGTGGCCTCGTGCCTGGTGTTCGGCCAGTACCGCATCGTCGAAGCCGAACTGGCCGAGCATTACCGGGTCTCGCGCACGGTCGCGCGCGACGTGCTGAGCCGCCTGCAGGAGCGCGGCCTGGTGCGGAAAAACCAAAGCTCGCACTGGGTCGCAGGCCCGCTGACCGCCAAGGACATCCGCGAGCTCTACGAACTGCGCACCGCGCTCGAACCCGTCGCCTTGCGCGGCGCCATGCAGCAAACGCCGCGCGCAACGCTGCAGGCCCTGCGCGCACGCTGCACGGGCCGCGACCCGTCGCAGTGGACTGCGGAAATGATCGACCGCATCGAGTCGGACCTGCACGAATCGCTGCTGCTGGCAACGACGAACGACCGGCTGGCGGAGAACCTCCGGCATGTCCAACTGCCGCTGGTGGAGACCGAGCGCTTTCTGCGCAGCCTGGGCCTGCCCATGGACCCGCGCATCGTCGACGAGCACCGCATCATCTACGAGCTGCTGCTGCACGACGCCGTTGACGCCGCAGCCGCTGCGCTGATCGAGCATCTGCACGCCGAATCGCGGCGCAGCCTCATCCACCTGAAAACCGCTGCGGTGTTCTCCGATCCCCGCCACTGGCCTCCTACCTGGCGCGGCGCGTCGATGACTGAGAGGGGCCCGGAGGGAGTCGCGCAGGCAACGCGCTCTAGTGGTAAACCCCAGGCGGGAATTGCGCCAAACACGTTAATGATTGTTTCAAACTGTGTGACCATCGTCGCCGCCCGTCAGCAGCAGCACCAGGAGACCAGGATCCATGAAAAACACCTTGGCCCGCAGCCTTGCTTTTCGGCTCGGGAGGGCCGTTGGCTTGGCCGCATGCGCGCTCTCCCTCGCGGGCGTCCCCGCTGCGCCGGCGTTTGCGCAGCAGCAGCTCAGGGTCTGGTGGGCCAAGGCCTTCTACCAAAGCGAGGACTTGGCCTTGTTCGAAATGATCCGCAAGTTCGAGGCCAAATACCCGGCGATCAAGGTCGAGTTATCGCAATATCCGCCGCAAGACATGCTTCCCAAGACCGTCGCGGCGCTTGACTCCGGCGCTCCACCCGATGTCGCGTATTCCGATGTCTACGACTTTCAGGTCACCGCCAAATGGGCTTACGAGGGCAAGATCGACGATCTCTCCGAACTCCTGGCCCCCATGCGCGAGCGCTTCGCGCCCAGTGCCGTCGAGGCCGTCCATCTCTACAACCATGCGACCCGGAAGCGCGCCTATTACGCGTTTCCCATCATGCAGCAGACGATCTACACCATGTACTGGAAGGACATGCTGGAGACGGCCGGTTTCAAGCAGTCGGATATTCCAACGGGCTGGAAGGATTACTGGCGTTTCTGGTGCGAGAAGGTGCAACCCGCGTACCGCAAGAAAACCGGCAGCCGCGTGTACGCCGTGGGCCAGTCACTGGGCGTGGACTCGACCGATGCCGCCTGGGCGTTCCTGACCTTCGCGGACGCTTACAACGTCAGGCTGGTCGATGGCGAGGGCAAACTGCTGGTAGACGATCCGGCGGTGCGCCAGGGCCTGATCGATGCGCTCACGGATTACACCGATTTGTACGCCAAGGGCTGTGTTCCTCCCTCGGCGATGAGTTGGAAGGACCCGGACAACAACGTCGCGTTCCACAACCGGACCACGGTGCTCACGCACAATCCAACGATTTCGATCCCGGGCAAATGGCTCGACGACATGAATAATCCCGTGTTGACCGATTCCCAACGGGCAACGGCGAGGAAGAATTACACGGAGCTGATCGTGACCGGCGGATTTCCCGACAAGCCCGACGGCTCCAGGATGACCTACAGGGCGTCGGTCAAGACCGGCGTCATCTTCAGGGATGCAAGGAACAAGGCCGCAGCCAAACAGTTTGTGGCGTTCCTGCTCGACGAGGCGAATCTGACCCCCTACGTCGAGGGCACACTCGGTCGCTGGTACCCCGTGACCCGGGCCGCTCAGCAACGCGCATTCTGGCAGTCCGACCCGCATCGGCTCGCGGTCCACAAGCAATTTACACACGGAACGGTGCCCTTCGAATTCACCAAGGACTACCGGTTTGCCGTGCTGAACAACGAGAACGTCTGGGCCAAGGCGATGAGTCGCGTGGTCAACGAAAAGCTCGCGGTGGACAAGGCGGTCGATGAGATGATCGCGCGCATCAAGACCGTGGTGGCGCAGTAATGGCGAAAAGGAATACCGGTGAAAGTGGAAATCCTTCAGGACAAGCAGGCCCTGGGAAGAGCCGCCGCGCGCGCCGGAGCGGATGCGCTGCGCCAAGCCCTGGCGGAAAAACCGGAAGCCGGTGTAATCGTTGCCACCGGGGCCAGCCAGTTCGAAATGCTCGATGCATTGGTTCAGGAGCGCGGCATCGCGTGGCCGCGCGTCAGCATTTTTCACCTCGACGAATACGTCGGCCTGCCCCCGAGCCATCCCGCGAGTTTCCGAAACTATCTGCAAACCCGCCTGCTTGCGCGCTTGCCGACGCCCAAAGCCTTTGTCGCCATTGACGGCACGGCAGACTCGATTCCCGATGAAATCAGCCGCCTCAACGGGTTCATCACAATGCACGAGATCGCTGTCTGCTTCGCAGGCATTGGCGAAAACTGCCATCTCGCGTTCAACGACCCTCCGGCCGACTTTGAAACCCGGAGCCCCTTCATTTTGGTGAATCTGGACGAAGCCTGCCGCCGGCAACAAGCGACCGAAGGCTGGTTTCCCGCCCTCGACGCGGTACCGCGGTGCGCGATCACGATGAGCATGCAACAAATTGCCCAGTCCCGAAAAATCATTCTCTCGGTCCCCGATGCGCGCAAGGCGGCCGCGGTGAGGGCGACGATCGAGGGACCCATTACGCAAGACAGTCCGGCGTCCTTTCTGCAAACGCATGCCGATTGCACGCTCTATCTCGATCCCCACTCTGCCAGTTTGTTGCAGCACACGGAGAGGCGCGGGCCATGGCAGGGAGAGTGAGCGCCGGATTGTTCGACATGCAGGTCAACGGTTTTTCCGGGGTCGATTTCAACGACGCTTGCACGATCACGGGCGCGGCGCTCGACCACGCTCTGGAGGCCATGCTGGCGACGGGCGTGACGGCCTGCCTGCCGACCATCATCACCGCGACAGGCGACGCAATGGGCGCGCGGCTGCAAGCGCTCGATCGCGCGCTCAGGGAGAGCCGTTTGGGCGCCGCGATGATCCCCGGTTATCACCTCGAAGGGCCGTTCCTGAACCCCATGGAGGGCTACGCGGGGTGCCACCCCGCAGAGGCCATGCGGCGCCCCGATGCGCAGTGGATCTCCCGGATCGAGCGCGCATTGTCACGCCCCATTCTCATGCTGACCTATGCGCCCGAGTTGGATGAAAGCGGCTGCTTTGCGAAAAGCCTGCATGCACAGGCAAAAGTTCTTGCCATCGGGCATTCGGCGGCAGACGCGGAAACCATCGACCGGGCGACGCATGCCGGTGCACGCCTGTGCACGCATTTGGGCAATGGCGTGCCGCAGCTGCTGCCGAAATTCAACAACACGATACAAGCGCAGCTGGGCTGCGACGGGCTGTGCGCCAGCTTTATTGCCGATGGTCTGCACGTCCCCCCGCGTGCTCTGCGGTCCATGCTGCGGGCCAAAGGATTGGCGCGTTCCATTTTGGTCACGGATGCGGTCAGCGCCGCAGGTGCCGCCCAACCTGGAAACTATCGCTTTGCAGGTTTCGACATCGAATTGGGGAGCGACGGTGCGGTGCGCACTCCGGGATCGGCGTATCTGGCGGGGTCGAGCCTGACCCTGGATCGCGCGCTGCGCAACGCCGTGGCCTGGGGATGCGCCAGCTTTGAGGAAGCCATCGCGATGGCTTCGGAGAACCCGCGACGCATTTTGGCGGATGCGTTCCAGCGCCATGGAATTGCGCTGCCCCCCAGCGAGGTCGAATGGAGCGATGCACTGGAAGTGCATGCTGCGCGCGTGGGCGATCACCGGTGTCGCGCGCAATCCAGCGGATCGCACTGACCGGATTTGGAGAAGAAGATGACCCAAAAATCCAGGCCGCGCATCGCCGTGGTCGGCGCAGGCGTTTATGGCAGCGCCATGCTCAAGTGTTTTGCGGCCTTGCACAAGCAGGGGCTGCTGGACTTGGTTGCACTGGCAGAAATCGACAAAGAAATTCTCGACCGCCAAGCCAAAAGTTTTGCCATCCGGGGATACGCGGACTACCGGGACATGTTCACGCATGCCGGTCTTGACGCCGTCGCCGTCGCAACCCCCGACCATCTGCACGGCGAGGTGGTGCTGGCCGCGGCCGACGCGGGCTTGCACGTGCTCGTGCAAAAGCCGCTGGACACCCGCAGCGCGCGTGCTCAGCAGATGATAGCCGCCTGTCGCCAGCGCGCGGTCATGCTGTTCATCGATTTTCACAAACGCTTCGACCCCGCGCACATGCGCTTGAAAAGCGATATGCAAGCCGGTCGGCTCGGAAAAATCCAGTACGGCTCCGTTTGCATGGAGGACAAGATCGTCGTGCCCTCGGTATGGCTGCGCCAATGGGCTGCACGCAGCTCACCCTCCTGGTTTTTGGGGGTGCATTTTTATGATCTCGTCTACTGGCTGCTGCAAAGCCAGCCGCGCAGGGTGTACGCCACGGGCCACAGGGGGAAATTGCAGTCCATGGGCGTGGATACGCTCGACAGCGTCAACGCCCGCGTTGAATTCGCCAATGGCGCCAGCTTTTCATTCGACCTCTCCTGGATCCTGCCCACCGGATTTCCGTCGATCGTGAACCAACAGATCCGGATGGTTGGCGAAGAAGGTGTGGTGGAGGTCGATAGCCAGGATCGCGGCATGTTCAGTTGCTACGCTGACGTGCCGGAGAGTCTGGTGATCAACGCTTTTGGCGCGCAGGAGTACGAACATCCCGTGTGGGGCGCGCAGGTGCAGGGCTATACCTTCGCATCGATGATCCGGTTCGTCGAACTGCTCAGGGCCATGCAAAGCGGCGTGCTCACGCTCGACGAACTCAAGGGAAAATACCCCGATGGAGAGGATGCCCTGGTGTCCACCCGGATCGGAGAAGCCGTGGACCGCAGCATGGCTTGCGGCGAATGGATTTCATTGTGATTCGATAATGCCGGAGCGGCCCTCTGGATGCAGGCGGCGGCGTTGGATTGGTGGGGCCCTGCCTGAATTTTCAGAGCGGAATGAACAACCCCTCGCCTCCGACGTCGTGTATTTTGACGGGGCGATTATTCAGAATGACCGTGGCGAATTCCTGATGCAGCGCCCTTGTGCCCAACGGAGATCCATTGGGAACATGAAGCCCCCCTTGGTAGCGAGCGACGCCTTTGCGCGATAGCAGGAAATCAAGCCTTTGCCGCCAACTGGCCGCCTTCATATAAGAGGAAAGTGCCGGGGAGAGGGCATGCACTGCGTCATCATAGATCCGTAGCAGTCGCGCAAATCGATCCATGGTGCTCGTCTCGTTGGTGGACGCAGGAGCGACGATGACTTTCTGTGTCACTGCATCCATGACCTTGGGAAATTTCCAAAGAGGTTCCAGATGCGCGATTCTGTTGCGCACCTCTTTCATCTCGAATATTTCGGCCAATGCGGAATTTCGGGCTGCTGCATCTGACCAGTTGGGCAATGCCCCTGGCTGGCTAAGCGAATGTCCCGGGAGAATCTTGTACATGGCCGGCGTTCGCGATTTGGCGATCCATGCCAGGACGTTTGGCCAAAACCCGAATGAAAGCCGGGAAACAATCTCATCGGGCCCCAAACGAACCGAGGAAGCATTTATCACATCGGTGATCTTCTTTTTTGTCCCCGGTTTGAGCTGTGCGCCGATGGACGAAGCGTTCCACCACGCACTGCTCGCAGAGGTACCCATAACGCCAGCCGGCGTCGGCAATGGGGTGGCCAAACTCATTTCGCGGTGAATGTTGTTTCGCAAAGCGATCTCGAAGTACGCAAGCAGTTTCGACACTTCGGCGCACACTTCTCCGTTCCATATGTACAAACCCACCGCCCCATCGGGATCCACCTTCCAGTACGCTCTGTAACTGTCGAGCCTTGGCTTGGAGATGATCTGTTCGAACTCACTGGATGGGGGATGCATGAGGGAACTGCTCTTGACAAGTCTGGCGGAAAACGCGTAGAGTCTCACTTTGACGCGCTGCAAGGCCAACCCGGCCAACCCGAGAGGGAGCCGGGAGCTCCAGTGTAGAGAGTGTGAAGGCCTCCCCGCAAGGGAGGCCTTCCGCTTTCCGGGCCTCGAAAAGCGTGGGGGCTCGCCCGCATGCGATAGACTGCGCGGCCAAAGCAGGCGCGCCCGTTCATGAACCTGAACTACCTCGATCCCAAGATTGACTTGGTCTTCCAGCGCGTCTTCGCGCGCGCCGATCTGCGCAAGGACTTTCTGAACGCCGTCCTGCCCTTGGACGCTCCCATCGAGTCCCTGGCCTACCTGCCCGCCGAGCAGGCGCCGCAAGTCCCGGGCATGCGGTTTTCCATCGTCGATGTCAAATATTGAAGTCAAGGGCCATGCCCGCTTTGCTTGATGGGCGAGGCCGTGGGGCGAGGGGCTGAGTCCTTACTCCCGGCCATGATTGCCCAGCGCGCGAGCGCCGCGTCGTCGCTTGCCCTGGCGTCCACCCAGCGCGCACCCTGGGGGTCTGCTCCTTTTTCCAGAACGGCGCCTGGGTCTTGAGGTAGTCCATCAGAAACTCGCAGGCCCGAAAGCTCTGCTCCCGGTGGGCGCTGGCCACGGCCACCAGCACGATCTGCTCGCACGGCAGCAGCCGCCCCACGCGGTGGATGACGCGGGCGCCCAGGATGTCAAAGCGCTGGAGAGCCGCGTCCAGCATGGCCTCGATCGATTTCTCGGTCATCCCGGGGTAATGCTCGAGCGTCATGGATTCCACGGTGTCGCCCGTGTCTTGCCCGCGCACCGTGCCGACGAAGCCGCAGACCGCCCCGACGCCCGGGTTTGCGCGGCGCAGGGCCGCGATTTCGGTGGACAGGTCAAAGTCCTCGGTCTGTATGGATACGCGGGGCGGGGTCATGGGGGAGCGCAGGAATTTGTCGGTACGATTCGCCAGCCCCCGCACTGTACCCCCCACCGCTCCCCCATGGACGACGAGAACCAGATCCACGTACCGCAATCGTTCCTCGCGCTGTACAGCGACGCGCAGCAGCGCCTGCGCGCGCCAGCCGACGCGGTGCGCGCGCGCTACGAACTCTGCGAGGACCTGGCGGGCCACTTGGTGGAGCGGGCGCAGACGCTGCATCAGGTGCAGGCACCCTGCGAGGAGGACATCCTGCGGCGCATGCACGCCGGGCTCAGCAGCGCTGAGTCGGGGGTATCGCTTCCCGAGGCGGTCTGGATCGTCACGCGCCTGGCCGAGTTGCTGGCGTGGCCGTGCCCCGCGTTCACCGCGCCGCGCTGAAGGACCGTGCTTCAGCCGCCGTTCATCCACCAGTCACGGGCGGAAAGAACGCCACCTCGGCCCCGTCGGCCAGCGGCGCGGTCTCGTCGCCCATGCTCTGGTCGAGCGCCATGCGCAGGGCCCTGCCGCGGGCCAGGCTCGCGGCGTGCGCGCCGCCGCGTGCAATGAGTTCGTCGCGCAGCGCGCCGAGCGTGGTGCACGCCGTCTCCACGGTCTCGCTGCCCTGGCCGATGGCCTCGCGGATGGAGGCGAAATAGCGCACCGTGATCTTCATGACAACAACTCCGAGAACGCAATGAACGCAACGCTGTCGCCCGGTGCAATCGTCTGGCCGGCCGGGTTGTCGACCACGCCGTCGCCCCAGGTGGCCGAGGTCAGCACGCCCGAACTCTGGTTGCCAAACAGTTCCAGCCCCCCTGCGGGGTCGTGCCGCACGCGCAGGAATTCGCGGCGCTTGTCGGCCCGGGGCCAGGCGAAGTGGGCGGTGGCGGGCAGCGCCCTGGGCGCAACGGCCAGCGCGCCCTGCAAGCGCAGCACAAAGGGCCGCACCAGCAGCGCAAAGGTGAGAAAGCTCGATACCGGGTTGCCGGGCAGCCCCATGAAATGCGCCGGCCCGACCTGGCCGTAGGCAAAGGGTTTTCCGGGCTTCATGGCGATCTGCCAGAGGTCCAGCCGGCCCAGCGCCTCGACGGCGGGTTTGATGTGGTCTTCTTCGCCCACCGAGACGCCGCCGCTGCTGAGGATCAGGTCGTGCGCGGCGCTCGCGTCCTGCAGCGCCTGCATGGTGGGTCGCGCCGGTCGGGGACGATTCCCAGGTCGCTCACCGTGCACCCCAGGCGCAGCAGCATGGCGCGCAGAAAGAAACGGTTGCTGTTGTAGATGGCGCCGGGGCGCATCTGCGCGGGCGGCACGGCGCCGGGCATGACCAGTTCGTCGCCGGTGGAGAACAGCGCCACGCGCGGGCGGCGCGCCACCTCCAGTTGGTGCAGGCCGATGCTCGCAGCCAGCCCCAGCCCGGCCGGCGTGAGCCGCGTTCCGGCCGCGAGCACCACGCTGGCGCGGCGGATGTCTTCGCCCGCGCTGCGGATCCACTGGCCCGGCCGGGGCATGGCGTGGATACGCACCCGCCCCAGGCCGGCGCCGGCCAGGGCCTCGCAGTCTTCCTGCATCAGGACCGCGTCGGCGCCGGCAGGCACGGGGGCGCCGGTAAAGATGCGCGCTGCGCTGCCGGGCTGCAAGGGTTCGCCCGCGCTGCCTGCTGCAATGCGCTGTGATACGGGCAGTTCGACGGGCCGTTCGGTCGGCTGCGCCAGGCCCGCGGCCGCCACGTCGGCGCAGCGCAGCGCGTAGCCGTCCATCGAACTATTGTCCTGCGGCGGCACTTGCAGCGCCGAGATGCAGTCCTGCGCGAGCACGCGGCCGTCCGCGTCCATCGTGGCGATCCGGTCGGTGCCCGGCAAGGGCCGGGCCTGCGCGAGCAGTTCGGCGAGCGCCTCGTCCAGGGGCTTCAGGGGGCCGAAGGGATTTATCGCGGGGCGCATGGCAGCAGTCCCGCGTGCAGTCCGGATGCGTATTCAAAGCGCTGCGCGTGCTCCAGCAGCCAGTGCGCCACCCGCGCGGGCGCGTTCAGGTCGAGCACGGGCAGCCGCGTGGGCTCGGGCAGGCGCTGCGGCGCGTCGGTGACCACGGCGAGCACCCGGTCGTCGCCGGGGTAGCGCACGGGCTTGGCCAGCTGGCCGGGCTCGGGGGCGCGCCAGACCTCGATCTTGCGCAGGTCGCTGTCCTTGAACCCCTCGACGAGCACCCAGTCCACGCTCGGGCAGAGTTCGGCCAGCAGGTGGTGCACGCTCAGCGCCGTGGCCTGCCCGAACTCGCGCATCAGCACCAGGCGCTGGTCGGACGCCGCGACCACCTCGAACGCGCCCGCCGCGCGGTGGCGGTAGGTGTCTTTTCCCGGGTGGTCGATGTCGAAGCTGTGGTGCGCGTGCTTGACCACCGAGACGCGCAGGCCGCGCAGCCGCAACGCGGGGATCAGCTGCTCGATCAGCGTGGTCTTGCCGCTGCCGGAAAAGCCGGCAAAACCGACGACCTTCATGCGCTGCTCCTTGTTCGCCGCGGTTCTCGGGTCGTCAGGCGGACGGGGCGCAGTGGCGCTCGATATAGGCCCTGACCTGCTGCACGTCGGCGGGCAGCCGCTGCACGCGCCGGGGCAGGTCTTCGATTCCGACGAACTGTGCGGGCCGCTCGGGCGCATGGCCCAGGGCTTCGACGATGGTCTCGGAAAACTTGATGGGCAGCGCCGTCTCCAGCACGATCATCGGCAGCGTGGCCTCGCCATGGTGCGCGCGCGCCACCTTCACTCCGTCGGCGGTGTGCGGGTCCAGGGTCACGCCGTGGCGCCGGTAGGTGTCGCGGATGGTCTCCAGGCGGTCGGCGTGCGTGCTCTTGCCGCTTGCCAGACCATAGCGCGCTGCGGCCTCGGCAAAGTGCGCATCGGCGCTCAGATCGAAGCGGCCCGCGCGCGCCAGCGCCGTGCCAAACAGCGCCGCGACGCGCGCGCCGTCGCGGCCCAGCAGGTCGAACACGAAGCGCTCGAAGTTGCTCGCCTTGCTGATGTCCATCGAGGGACTGGAGGTCTCGTGCGTATCCGCAGCGCTGCGCACGCGGTAGACGCCGGTGCGAAGGAATTCGTCGAGCACGTCGTTCTCGTTCGTCGCCACCACCAGCTGCGCGATCGGCAGGCCCATCATGCGCGCCACGTGGCCCGCGCAGACGTTGCCGAAGTTGCCGCTGGGAACCGCAAAGCGGACCAGCTGCGCGTTGCTTTCGGTGGCCTGGATATAGCCGGCAAAGTAGTACACCACCTGCGCCAGCAGGCGCGCCCAGTTGATCGAGTTGACGGCGCCTATCCTGTACCTGCGCTTGAAGTCCAGGTCGCCGCTGACGGCTTTGACGATGTCCTGGCAGTCGTCGAACACGCCTTCGATGGCGATGTTGTGGATGTTCTCGTCTTGCAGGCTGAACATCTGCGCCTGCTGGAAGGCGCTCATGCGGCCATGCGGGCTGGTCATGAAGACGCGCACGCCCTTTTTGCCGCGCAGCGCGTATTCGGCCGCGCTACCGGTGTCGCCGCTGGTCGCGCCCAGGACGTTGAGCTGCTCGCCGCGGCGCCCGAGCTCGTACTCGAACAGGTTGCCGAGCAACTGCATGGCCATGTCCTTGAACGCCAGCGTGGGGCCCTGCGAAAGGGCCTGGATCCACAGGCCGTCTTCGAGGTGGCGCAGCTCCGCGATCTTGCCGGAGCCAAATACCTCGGCGGTGTAGGTCTTGGCGCACAGGGCCTGCAGGTCGGCGGGCGGAATGTCGTCGATGTACAGCGACAGGATCTGGAACGCCAGCTCGGCGTAGCCCTGCGTGTGGTAGGCCCGGCGCAGGCGCGTGAGGGCTGCGTCGTCGATGCGCGGGTAGTGCGCGGGCAGGTACAGGCCGCCGTCGGGCGCCAGGCCCTCGAGCAAGATGGCGCAAAACGGTTTGCGCTCTGCGTGGCCGCGGGTGCTGAGGTATTGCATGTCGGAATCAGCTCAGGGCTTCCTTGCGGATGCGCGTGATCGGCGCCAGCACCGTGGGCAGCGCCTGCATCTGCGCGATGACGGCGTCCATTGTGCCCTCGCGCGTGTCGTGCGTGAGGATGATCAGGTCGGTCTGCGTGGAGCCCTCGCCGCCCACCTCGTCGGCTGCGCGCTGCAGCACGGCGTCTATGCTCACGCCCGCGTCGGCGAGCAGCGCCGTGACCCGGGCCAGCACGCCGGCCTGATCGACCACGCGCAGGCGCAGGTAGTAGCTGGTGACGACCGCGCTCATGGGCAGCACGGGCAGGGCGTCCATGGCGTCGCTCAGCGTGTGCGGCTGGAAGGCCAGGTGCGGCACGCGGTGTTCGGGGTCGGCCGTGTGCAGGCGCGTGATGTCCACCAGGTCGGCGATCACGGCGCTGGCCGTGGGCTCCGAGCCCGCGCCCTTGCCGTAGTACAGCGTGGTGCCCACGGCGTCGCCCTGCACCACCACGGCGTTCATCGCGCCTTCCACGTTGGCGATCAGGCGCTTGGCGGGAACCAGGCTCGGGTGCACGCGCAGTTCCACGCCCTCGTCAACGCGTTTGGTGATTCCCAGCAGCTTGATGCGGTAGCCCAGTTGCTCGGCGTAGCGGATGTCGATCGCGCTCAGCCGGGTGATGCCTTCCACATGCGCCTTGTCGAACTGCACCGGGATGCCGAAGGCGATGGCGCTCATCAGCGTGAGCTTGTGCGCGGCGTCCACGCCCTCGATGTCGAAGCTCGGGTCGGCCTCGGCGTAGCCCAGGCGCTGCGCCTCCCGGAGCACCCGGTCGAAGTCCAGGCCCTTGTCGCGCATCTCGGACAGGATGAAGTTGGTCGTCCCGTTGACGATTCCCGCGATCGACTGGATGCGGTTCGCCGTGAGGCCCTCGCGCAGCGCCTTGATGATGGGGATGCCGCCGGCCACCGCGGCCTCGAAGGCCACCATCACGCCGCGGGCCGACGCGGCGGCAAAGATCTCCGTGCCGTGCACCGCGAGCAGCGCCTTGTTCGCCGTGACCACGTGCTTGCCGGCGGCAATGGCCTCGAGCACCAGTTCCTTGGCAATGCCGCAGCCGCCGATGAGTTCGACGACGATGTCGATGCCGGGGTGGGCGATCACCGCGCGCGCGTCGGCGACCACCTGCACCTGCGCGCCGACCACGCTCTGCGCGCGCGCCACGTTCCGTGCAGCGACCATGCGGATCTCGATGCCCCGGCCCGCACGGCGGCTGATTTCGTCCTGGTTGCGCTGCAATACGTGGAATACGCCGCTGCCGACGGTGCCTATGCCCAGAAGGCCGACTTGAATGGCTTGCATGCTCATGAACGATCCGGGGCTTGAATCTCAGGAAAGAGGAGGGGAGGGAAGGGACGGGGCCCCGGGCCGGCTGCGCCTGCGGTACTGCTCCAGAAAGCGCGCCACCCGGCCGATGGCCTCGCGCAGGTCGTCCTCGTGCGGCAGGAAAACGATGCGGAAGTGGTCCGGCGCGACCCAGTTGAAGCCCGTTCCCTGGATCAGCATCACCCGCGTTTCCTGCAGCAGTTCCAGGAAGAACTGCTGATCGTCCCCGATGGGATAGACCGCGGGGTCGAGCCGCGCAAACATGTAGAGCGCCGCGCGCGGCTTGACGCAGCTCACGCCCGGGATCGCCGTGATGAGTTCGTACGCCAGATCGCGCTGCCTGCGCAGGCGCCCGCCTTCGCCGACCAGTTCGTGGATGCTCTGGCGGCCGCCGAGCGCGGTCTGAATCGCCCATTGGCCCGGCACATTCGCGCACAGGCGCATGTTCGAGAGTATGTTCAGGCCCTCGATGTAGTCGCGCGCAGGTTTTTTCTCGCCCGACACCACCAGCCAGCCCGCGCGGTAGCCGCAGGAGCGGTAGCTCTTGGAGAGCGAGTTGAACGTGAGCGTGAGTACGTCCGCGCTCAACGAGGCCATGGCCCTGTGCCGGGCGCCGTCGTAGAGCACCTTGTCGTAGACCTCGTCGGCAAAAATCACCAGGCCATGCGCGCGCGCGATCTCCACGATGCCCGCGAGCAATTCGTCCGGGTACAGCGCGCCCGTGGGGTTGTTCGGGTTGATGACCACGATGCCCTTGGTGCGCGGCGTGATCTTGGCGCGCAGGTCGTCGAGATCGGGCATCCAGCCCCTGGCCTCGTCGCACAGGTAGTGCACGGGCGTGCCGCCCGAGAGGCTGGCCGCGGCCGTCCACAGCGGGTAGTCGGGCGCGGGCAGCAGCAGTTCGTCGCCGGTGTCGAGCAACGCGTTCGTGGCCATCACGATGAGTTCGCTGGCGCCGTTTCCCAGGTAGATATCGTCGAGCGTGACGCCCTC
>NZ_AFAL01000500.1 GCF_000193225.1 Verminephrobacter aporrectodeae subsp. tuberculatae At4
AGCACCTGGCCGAACAGGTCGGCGGCCTGCGCGCGCGTGAGCGGCTTGGCGCCGCGCGCGCCGCGGCCGATTTCCTTGATGTACTGGCTGATTCCCATGGGACGCCGTTCGATGCTGTGTGGGGGGCGCTTATTCTCCGGCAAGCCGGATGCTTGCGCTTCTATGGGGCGGCCTGCGCCAGCGGCCCGGTGGCGCGCAGCATGCGCCGGATCTCCGGCAGGCAGGAGCCGCACTGGGTCCCGCAGCGCAGGCTGGCCTGCAGCTGCGCCAGCCGCTCGGCCTCGCTGCCGTGGGAATGCGCGAGCGCCTGCCCGATCGCGGCGTCGGTCACGTTCAGGCAGATGCACACGGGTTTGCCGCGTGCGGGCAGCGCCACGGGAGGCTGCGCCCCGGGCGCGAGCAGCAGCTGGCCCGGGGTCTGCACGGGCAGTTCCTCTTGCAGCAGGGTCCGGAGCCAGCCTTCGGCGCGGGTGTCGCCCGCGAGCACGATGCCTTCGAGCGTGCTCGCGTCGCCCTGGCGCAGCAGGCGCGCGGCGCGGCGCTGGCCGCGCCGGCTGTCGGCGTAGCGCAGGGTGTCTGCGCCGGCCAGGCCGAGCAGGGCTTCGATGCGCTCGATGAGCGCGTCCGGCGGCGCGGCGTGCGCAGCGGCGCGCAGCAGCACGCCGCTGCGTTCGGGCTCCGCGGCCTCGGGCAGCGCGTGCGCGCCGAGCGGGCCAAACGGCACGCAGCTGGCAAACGGAAATTCGGCGAGCAGCGCGGACAGGGACGCGCGCGCGGTCTGCGCGCCGTCGGCGGGCAGCCAGGCCATGGCCAGCAGCGTCCAGGGCAGTTCGGCCCGCACGAGCTGCACGGCGGCATGCTTGAGTTCGGGTTGCTTCGACGTGGGGCACAGGGCCGCTGTGCACAGCGCGTTCACTCCCGCGAGCGGCTCGCCGCCGGGCGCGCGGCCGCTCAGAAATTCGCTGCCCCAGTGCATGGCGATGAAGACCTGCGCCAGGCCGAGCGTGGCGTCGGCCTGCACGGGCAGCACGATGGCGCCGCGCCGGCTGCTCAGCTGCACCAGGTCGCCGTCTCGCAGCCGCTGCCGCGCCATGTCCTGCGGGTGCATTTGCACGCAGGGCTCGGCCGCATGGCCGAACAGGCGGCCCAGGGTTGCAGTGCGCGTCATGCCATGCCACTGGTCGCGCAGGCGCCCGGTGTTCAGGCTCCAGGGGTAGTGCGCGTCGCGCTGCTCGGCCGTGGGTTGCCAGGGATGCGCGGCAAAGCGCGCGCGGCCGTCGGCGGTGGCGAACACGGCGTCCTCGTACAACCGCGCCTTCCCCGTGGTCGCGCCTGCGGGATAGGGCCATTGCTGCGGGCCGGCGCTCTCGAGCAGCGCCCAGGACAGGCCGCTGATGTCCAGATCGCGGCCGCGGGTGCTTTCGCGGTGCTCGTTCCACACGCTCTGCGCGCCCAGGTCGGCGTCCGCGGTGTCGTAGGGGAACAGGCTGCGCTGGCCCGGGCGCAGCAGGGCCTCGAGCCGGTGCGCAAACTGCACGGCGATGGCCCAGTCGTGGCGCGCCTGCCCCGGCGCGGGGACGGCGGCGCGCACGCGCGAGATGCGGCGTTCGCTGTTCGTCACGGTGCCGGTCTTCTCGCCCCAGGTGCTCGCGGGCAGCAGCAGGTCGGCGTACTGCGCGGTGGCAGAGGTGGCAAAGGCCTCTTGCAGCAGCACGAACTCGGCGCGTTGCAGCGCGCGGCGCACCGTGGCCTGGTCGGGCATGCTTTGCGCGGGGTTGGTGCAGGCGATCCACAGCGCTTTGATTTCGCCGTCGGCCGCGGCCTGGAACATTTCCACGGCGCTCCTGCCCGGCTGCGCGGGAACCGAGGGCAGGCCCCAGAGCGCGGCGACTTCGGCGCGGTGCTGCGGGTTCGCGAGGTCGCGGTGCGCGCCGAGCAGATTCGCCAGCGCGCCGACCTCGCGCCCGCCCATGGCGTTCGGCTGGCCGGTGAGGCTGAACGGGCCCGCGCCGGGCCGGCCGATTTGCGCGCAGGCCAGGTGCAGGTTGATGAGCGTGGCGTTCTTCGCCGTTCCGCTGCGGCTCTGGTTCAGGCCCTGGCAGTACAGGCTGAGCGTCGCGCCGCGGCGCTGCGGGTCGCCGCTGGCGCCCGTGGCAAACCACTGCGCGGCGCGGACCAGGTCGTCCTGCGCGATGCCGCATACCTGCGCCACGCGCTCGGGTGTGCAGTCGCGCACCAGGGCCTTGAGCGCGGCAAAGCCCGTGGTGTGCGCGGCGATGAACGCGGCGTCGATCCAGCCCTCCCACAGCATCAGGTGCAGCATGCCGTTGAACAGCATCACGTCGCTGCCCGGTTGCAGCGGCAGGAACAGGTCGGCCATGGCGGCGGTGTCGGTGCGGCGCGGGTCGGCAACGATGAGCTTCAGGCCGGGGTTCGCCGCGCGTGCGTCTTCGATGCGCCGAAACAGCACCGGGTGCGCCCAGGCGGTGTTGCTGCCCACGATGAACAGGCATTGCGCGTGGCGCAGGTCGTCGTAGCAGGCGGGCGGCGCGTCGGCCCCCAGCGTGGCCTTGTAGCCGGCCACGGCGCTGCTCATGCACAGGCGCGAGTTGCTGTCGATGTTGTTCGTTCCGATCAGGCCGCGGGCGAGTTTGTTGAAGACGTAGTAGTCCTCGGTGAGCAATTGGCCGCTGACGTAGAAGCCCACGGCGTCCGGACCCTGGCGCCCGATGGTGTCCGCGAAGCGCTGCGCGGCCAAGTCCAGGGCCGCGTCCCAGGACAGCGCCTGCGGCGTGTCCCCGCGGCGCGCGCGGTGCAGCGGTTGCAGCAAACGGGTCTGCAGGGTGACGGAGCGGCTGGCCGTGCGGTGCAGCGTCGCACCCTTGGTGCACAAGCGGCCGAAGTTCGCCGGGTGCGCCGGGTCGCCGCGCACGCCGGTGATCTGCGCCCCCTCGCTCTCGATGATCACGCCGCAGCCTACGCCGCAGTAGGGGCAGGTGGACGCGGTCTCCTGCATGTCATGCCGCAGCTGTGGACCGCGCGGGACCGGCCCGCGGCCGGGTGAATTCGGTCGCCAGGTTCGCCAGCTCGTGCGCGTCGAGGTAGACCGCGCCGTCCTCCACCTTCACCGCGAACTTCGGCGTGCAGCCCTTGTCGGGCGCCGCGGCCTGCCCGTCGCACAGGCCGATGCTCCAGTTGTGCAGGGGGCAGGCGACCTGCGTGCCGAACACGATTCCCTGGCTCAGGGGCCCGCCCTTGTGCGGGCAATGGTCGAGCAGCGCAAAAACGCCTTCGGCGTCGGTGCGAAAGAGCGCCACGTCCAGCCCCCGGGCGCGCGCCACGCGGCGCGCGCCGAGCACGGGGATGTCGTGCACGCGGCAGACGAGCTGCCATGCGGCAGCGGGAGGGTGGGTGCTCATGCGCAGGGTCCTTGGGGTGCTGCGGGCTCGCCCAACGGGGTGAACTGGCGCAGGTCCAGCGCGGCCTTTTCGGGCTCGAACCAGGGGTCGGGCTCGTCGGCCAGCGCAAACTGCAGTTCCTGCCACAGCGCCTTGCGGCCTGCGGGGTCTTGCAGGATGCGCTTTTTCACGTAGTCCAGGCCCACGCGGCGCACGTAGTGCACGCTGCGCTCCAGGTACCAGCCCTCCTGGCGGTAGAGCTCACAAAAGGCCCCGGTGTACTCGAGCACCTCCTCGGCGGTCTGGAGCTTGGTGAGGAACTGCGCGACCTCGGTCTTGATTCCGCCGTTGCCGGCGACGTACATCTCCCAGCCCGATTCGACGCCGATGATTCCCACGTCCTTGATCCCGGCCTCGGCGCAGTTGCGCGGGCAGCCGGAGACGGCGAACTTGACCTTGTGCGGGGCGTACATGCGCCACATGGCGCGCTCCAGGTCCTTGCCCATCCGGGTGCTGTCCTGCGTTCCCATGCGGCACCATTCGCTGCCCACGCAGGTCTTGACCGTGCGCAGGGCCTTGGCGTAGGCGTGGCCGCTGGGCATGCCGATGTCCTTCCAGACATTCACCAGGTCTTCCTTCCTCACGCCCAGCAGGTCGATGCGCTGGCCGCCCGTGACCTTGATCGTGGGGATGCGGTACTTGTCCACCGCGTCGGCGATGCGGCGCAGCTCGTCGGCCGTGGTCTCGCCGCCCCACATGCGCGGGACCACGCTGTAGCTGCCGTCCTTCTGGATGTTGGCGTGGCTGCGCTCGTTGATGGCGCGGCTCTGCGGGTCGTCGCGCGCCTGCTTGGGCCAGGTGCTGATGAGGTAGTAGTTCAGGGCCGGGCGGCAGCTGGCGCAGCCGTTGGGCGTGCGCCACTCCAGAAACTTGAATACGCTGCCCATGCTCAGCAGCCGGTTCGCGCGGATGGCGTCGCGCACCGCCTGGTGGCCGTGCTCGGTGCAGCCGCACAGGGCCTGGGTCGCGGGCGTTGCCGAGTAGTCACCGCCGGCGGTGAACATGATGATCTGCTCGACCAGCCCGGTGCACGAGCCGCAGGATGCGCTGGCCTTGGTGTGCTTGCGCACCGCGTCCAGCGTGAACAGGCCCTGGTCCCGGATGGCCTTGCAGATGCTGCCCTTGGTCACGCCGTTGCAGCCGCAGACCTCGTCGCCGTCCTGCAGCGCGGCGGCCCGGCTCTGGCCCTGGTGGCCGGTGTCGCCGAGCTGCGTTTCGCCGAACATGAGCCGGTCGCGGATTGCGCCCACGCCGCGGCCGTCGCGCAGCAGCTTGAAGTACCAGCTGCCATCGACCGTGTCGCCGTACAGGCAGGCGCCCACGAGCTTCTCGTCCCGGATGACGAGCTTCTTGTACACGCCGCCGCAGGGGTCGCTGAGAACGATTTCCTCGGTTCCGGCTCCGCCCTGGAAGTCGCCCGCAGAGAACAGGTCGATTCCCGTGACCTTGAGCTTGGTCGAGGTCTGCGAGCCCTGGTAGCGGCCGATGCCGAACTCGGCCAGGTGGTTCGCCAGCACCTTCGCCTGCTCGAACAGCGGGGCCACCAGCCCGTAAGCGACGCCGCGGTGCGCGGCGCATTCGCCCACGGCGTAGACGCGCGCGTCGGTGGTGCTCTGCAGCGTGTCGCTGACCACGATACCGCGCTCCACGTGCAGGCGCATCCGCTCGGCGAGCGCCGTTTCGGGGCGGATGCCGACGGCCATCACCACCAGATCGGCGGGCAGCTCGCTGCCGTCCTTGAAGCGCACGGCGCGCACCCGCCCGGCAGGCCCGTCCCCACCGCCGCGTGCGTCGCCGACGAGCGCCTGCGTCTGCGCGCCCATGAGAAAGCGCATGCCGCGCTCCTGCAAGGACTCTTGCAGCATCCTGCCGGCGACGCCGTCGAGCTGGCGCTCCATGAGCCAGTCGCTGGCGTGCACCACGGTGACCTGCATGCCGCGCTTCATCAGGCCGTTGGCCGCCTCCAGCCCGAGCAGGCCGCCGCCGATCACCACCGCCTGCCGGTAGGTCGCTGCCGCGTCCATCATGGCCCGGGTGTCGGCAATGTTGCGGTACGCCAGCACGCCCTCGAGCCCGCTGCCGGGGACGGGCAGCATGAAGGGCCGCGACCCCGTGGCCAGGACGAGGCGCTCGTACCCGGCGCTGATCACCTCGCCCGCGTCGCTGCGCGCGCTCACCACGCGGCGCGCGCGGTCCACCTCGGTCACCGTGCAGCCGGCGTGCAGGCGGATGCCGTGCCCGGCGTACCACGACCAGTCGTTGAGGATGATCTCGTCGATGCTCTGCTCGCCCGCGAGCACCGGCGACAGCAGGATGCGGTTGTAGTTCGGGTGCGGCTCGGCGCCGAACACCGTGATGTCGTACAGATCGGGAGCCACCTTGAGCAGTTCCTCGAGCGTGCGCACACCGGCCATGCCGTTTCCCACGAGCACCAGCTTGGGTTTCTTCATCGGGCCTCCGTCGCTTGTCAATCGCCTGCGCGCTGCGCAAAACAAGAAAGGCGTCCACGCGATGCGGCTTCGGATACCCGATGCCGCATGCGGGGACGCCTTCGTCCATACAGGCCCTTTGTGCGCCGTTGCACTGCCAGGCCCTCGCCCTCGTCGTGCAAGGCCCGTGCCAGATTTTGCGCACCACCATGGGGCGCGCGCACCTTTCTCAGCGCCTCAGAGCCCCCTCTCCAGCGCCAGCAATTCGTCCACCGTCTGGCGGCGGCGGATGGGCCGGACCTGCGCGCCATCGACCAGCACTTCGGCGATCAGGGGGCGCGTGTTGTAGTTCGAGGACATGCTCGCGCCGTAGGCCCCCGTGTCATGGATCACCAGCAGGTCGCCCACCCGGGCCGCGGGCAGCTCGCGCGGCAGCACCACGCCGCCCTCGTCCTGCGTGAACACGTCGCCCGATTCGCACAGCGGGCCCGCGACCACGCTGGGACGCAGGGCGCCAGCGTCCGCGGCGTCGCGGCGCAGCAGGCTCATGGCGTGGTAGCTGCCGTACATCGCGGGCCGCATGAGCTCGTTGAAGCCCGCGTCCACCAGCACGAAATGCTGGCTGCCCGCGTTCTTCGTCGCGCGCACCTCGCAAAGCAGAACGCCCGCCTCGGCCACCAGGTAGCGGCCCGGCTCGATCTCCAGCCCCAGCGCGTGGCCGACGATGGCCTCGGCCTGCCGGCGCGTGGCGTCCCAGAGGCTGTGGTAGTGCTGCGTGTCCAGCACCGGGTCGGCGCTGCGGTAGGGCGTGGACAGGCCACCGCCCGCCGAGATGGCGTGCAGCCCATGCCCGGCCGCATGCACGGTGCGCACCCGCTCCAGCATGGCGCCGCAGACCTGGGCCAGGTGGCCGTAGTCCACGCCCGAGCCGATATGCATGTGCAGGCCCACGAGCTTCAGGCCATGCTGCCCGACGGCGGCCAGCGCGGCGGGCAGCTCGGCATGCCAGATGCCGTGCTTGCTGTGCTCGCCGCCGGTGTTCGTCTTGTTGCTGTGGCCATGGCCAAAGCCGGGATTGATGCGCAGCCACACGCCATGGCCGGGCGCGCGCGCGCCGAGCTGGTGCAGCATGTCGATCGATCCCGCGTTCACGGGGACGCCGTGTTCGAGCACGCAGTCGAGCGTGGCGGCGTCGAACAGGTCGGCGGTGAAAACGATGTCCGCGGGATCGCCCCCGGCCCGAAAGCCTGCCGCCAGCGCGCGCAGGATCTCGCCGCGCGAGACCGCGTCAACCCGCACGCCCTGCGCGCGCATGAGCCCGAGGATGTGGATGTTGGAGCAGGCTTTTTGCGCAAAGCGGATGGTGTCAAAGCACGACAGCTGCGCGATGCGCTGGCGCATCGTGGCCGCGTCGTACACCCACAAGGGGGTGCCGAAGCGGTCGGCCAGGGCACGCAACCGGGCGGGCGGGAAGGGATGGGGCATGGTGGGACTGCGCGGGAAGCTGTCGAGGGCCCGATCATGCCCGCGCCATGGCCCGCAGGCGAATGCCTGTCGTTCGATCGTCCATGCACCACGGATATGCTCCGGGGTATGACGGACGACAACAACAACATCAACACGCACACCCGGGCGCAGCCCCCTGCCGCGCGCATCACCCACCGACATATCGAAGTCTTTCGCGCGCTGATGGTGGCGGGTGGCGCCACGAACGCGGCCGATCTGCTGTACAGCTCGCAGCCCACCGTGAGCCGGGAACTCGCGCGGCTGGAATTTCTGCTCGGTTACGCGCTGTTCGATCGCATACAGGGCCGCCTGCGCCCCACCGCGCGCGCTGACGCTGTGGGACGAGGTGCAGCGCTCCTGGACGGGACTGGAGCGCGTCGTCGAGCACGCGCTCACGCTGAGCCGCCCGAACGCCGTGCAGTTGTCGGTACTCTGCCTGCCCGCGCTGGCGCATGCCCTGCTGCCGGGCGCAGTGGCGCGGCTGCTGCACGAGAGCCCGCATGCGCGCCTGTCGATCACGCCGCAGGAGCCGCCCCTGCTCGAAGAATGGATGAGCGCGCAGCGCTTCGACCTGGGGCTGTCCGAGCACGTCACCGTCCCGCCGGGCACGCGCGCCGAGCGGCTGCTCACGCTCGACGAGGTCGCCGTGCTGCCCGCGCAGCATCCGCTGGCGTGCAAGGCCAGGATCGAACTGGCGGATTTTGCCCACGAGTCCTTCGTCAGTCTGTCCTCCGAAGACCCTTACCGGGGCCTGATCGACGCGCACTTTGCGGCGGCCGGCGTGGTGCGCAGCCTGCGCGTCGAGACGCACAGCGCGGCGGCCGTGTGCGCCATGGTGCAACAGGGTCTGGGCTTGGCCATCGTGAACCCGGTGACGGCGCTGGCCGCCGCCGGCGGGCAGCTCGTGCTGCGCCGCCTCGCGTTCTCGATCCCGTTCAACGTGACCCTCCTGCGGCCCCTGTACCGCCCGTCCCTGCCCGAGGTCGGACCGATGCTCCAGGCCCTGCGCGCGCAAGCGGCGGACATCACCCGGCAGTTGCAGATCCTGACCTGACCGGGCACCGGCCGACGCGCGCGCGCTTCAGACCGGAGGGGCCAGGCGGCTCACCTTCAGCGCCAGCCGGTCCTTCACCGTGGACGATACGAACTTGTGCACCTCGCCGCCGAGCATGGCGATCTCGCGCACAAAGGTGCTGCTGATGAACTGGTACTTGTCTCCGGGGGTGAGGAACACGGTCTCCACCTGGGGCATCAGGCTGCGGTTCATTCCCGCGAGCTGGAACTCGTAGTCGAAGTCGGTGACGGCGCGCAGGCCGCGCACCATGGCCTTGCCGCCGCGCGACACCACGAAGTCGCGCAGCAGGCCCGAGAAGCTCTCCACCTGCACCTGGGGGTAGTGCCTGACTGCGTCGCGGACCATGTCGATGCGCTCGTCCAGGCTGAACAGGGTCTTCTTGTGGTGGCCCGCCGCCACGGCCACGATCACGCGCGCAAACAGCTGGGTGGCCCTGCGCACCACGTCCTCATGGCCCAGCGTGATGGGGTCGAAGGTCCCGGGGTAAACGGCGAGCACGTTCTGGGCCATGGCTGCATGTCTCCTGTCTGGCGCAATGTGGACGCCGCCCCCGGCCCCGGGGGGCGGGCTGCGTGCGCGCATTAATTATGCAGTGCGCCGAAACAGGCACCGGATTTCCCGCCGCGCGTGATCCGCGCAGCGGGTGCGCTCCCGGTATCAGCGGTTGAAGCGCGGACCACCG
>NZ_AFAL01000499.1 GCF_000193225.1 Verminephrobacter aporrectodeae subsp. tuberculatae At4
CGACGCCCGGCGCCATGAAGTCCATCTTGCGCTGGGCATCGTTGTTCACTGCAGTGCCGAGAATGAGCGCGTCGATATGGTCGCCGTCATGGATGGCATCTTCGGCGCGCTTGAGCAGGACTGCGGCCACGCCGTTGCCCATGATGGTGCCAGCGGCTTCCGCGTCGAATGGCCGGCAATGACCGTCGGGCGAAAGAATGGTGTTGGCCTGATACAGATAACCTTGGTCATGTGGCAGCGTCAGCGCCGCAGCACCAGCCAGCGCCATGTCGCACTGGTACCCCAGGAGGTTCTGGCAAGCAGTCGCCACGGCCACCAGCGACGTGGAACATGCCGTCTGGATATTCAGCGCCGGGCCACGCAACCCCAGTTTGTACGCCACCCAGGGACTCAGGTAATCTTTATCGTTGCTGGTGAGAACCTCCAGCCATTGCGCGAGGTTGTGCTCCCGCAGCCGATCCAGATGATGCTGCCAGAGGTATAGTGCCGGGTTCGAGCCGGCAAAGACGCCTACCCGCTGAGCGCCAAGACGGCTCACGTCGTATCCGGCATCTTCCATCGCATGCCAGCAGACCTCGAGAAACAGGCGGATCTGTGGGTCCATCCAGTCGGCCTGCTTGGCGCTGACGCCGAAGAATTCAGCGTCGAAGCAGTTGATGTCTTCCAGCGGCATCCCGACGCAGACATACGCCGGATCGTCCACTACCTCGGGTTTCACCGCGCGGGCGAGCAGTTCGTCGCGACTATATTCCTTTCGCGCCAGTCTCCCTGCTGCGAGGTTGTCCCAGTAGTTCGCTAGGTTCGGGGCTTCTGCAAAACGCCCGGCCATGCCGATGATTGCGACAGCATCCGGGTGCTGCTCCAGCCAGTGTTTGTTCGCGCTCATATCTGCTCCGGTCATATGTCCTGTATGTCAGGGATGCGCCTGCGGTTGCGATGAGGGCCGGCTTTTTCCGATAACGGGGCGACCGTCTCCTGAGCTTGGGCAGCGGATGCTTCGATATGTTCGGCCAGTCTGCCCAGTGAGGCGTATTGGAAAAGATCTGTAATATCTAGTTCCCATTCAGGGCGCCTGCTACGCAGGACTTCATGGAAGTGGACGATGGCTCGCGAATCCATCCCGAGGTCGAACAAGCTGAGATAGGGATCAATCTGTGCCAATGGTCGATCCAGTTCCATGGCGAGCAGACGGACGAGATACCCGAGCGACGACCCGCGCAGGTCACTGGAGGCGACGTCGGGATCCATGTCGCTCCGGTAGCGGTGAAGTACGGGAAGTGCTCCTTGTAGCAATAGGCTTCGGCATTCCCGCCGTTGAATCTTGCCACTGGAGGTCTTCGGCAAGCTGCCAGTGCGTATGAACAGGATATCGTCCAGCCTGACTCCCAATTGCTGGGCCAACTCCTGCTGGATTCCGGATACGTAGCCAGGCAGGCAATCGGGTGGACAGCGCTTATCGACTTCCTGGACCAACACCAGACGGTCGGACAGCGAGTCGTCCATGGAGAATGCTGCGCCGCAGTCCTTGCGCAGCCACGGACGATCAGTCTGGGCCAGCCATTCGATGTCGGTGGGCACGATGTTGCGCCCTTGATAAATGATGAGATCCTTGATGCGACCGCTGACGGTCAATTCGCCAGCGTCCAAGTAGCCCAGATCCCCCGTACGCATGAACCTTCCGAGTACGCCGTCCAACCGGGCCTGGAAGGTTTCGCGGTTGATCTCTTCCTCATGCCAGTACCCCGGGGAGATACTGGGGTTATTCGTCGATACCCAGATTTCTCCGACTTCCCTCTCGGGCAACGCATACTGGCGTTCCGGGTCGACGATGCGAATCTCCATGCCAGAGCAGGGAGCCCCGCAAGAGACCGTTAGACGCTGCCTGTCGCCAGGTCGAACAGGCATGGCGCGCCAGTGTTGTCCGGGACGGGTGCAGGTGATGAGCAATGTTGTCTCAGCCATGCCATACGCGGGATGAAAGGCCCGAGGCGAGAGTCCGGAAACCGCAAAGCGGCGCAAGAAGGCCTCAATCGTGGCCGCCTTGATGGGTTCCGCACCGCAATGGGCCCACCTCCAGTGGGAGAGATCCAGTTGCACGGCATCGGCTTCCGAGATCCGATCCACACACTGCTGATAGGCGAAGTTGGGTCCACCACTACGCCATGCCCGGTATCGTGATACGGTATTCAGCCATACCAGTGGCGCCCGCAGTATCGTCATTGAGGGCAGAATCACGTGTTTGCTGCCGGTGTAGAGGGCGAGCAACAATCCTTTCACCAATGAGTAATCGTGAAAATGTGGCATCCATTCGACCGAGACCACACGGCCTGGATTACCCATCCGATCCTCGATGACAGCCGTGTTGGCCGCCATGTTGCGGTGGGTGATCATCACCCCCTTTGGGGCGCCCGTTGAACCAGAACTGTATTGCAGGTAGGCAACCGTGTCGAGCGAGGCGGCCGGGAGTGCAATCGGCAGATCATCGCAAGCGACTGGCAAGGGCAGATACCGATATTGTTGCTCGGGCAGCCACTGTTGCGCGCCCTCGACATGCAGATCGGCGAGGAACGCCGTGTCTACCAGAATCGTTTGCGCGGCGCAATTCTGGGCGATCCGCTGCAACCGGGGCAGCGAGCGCTTGAAACCCACAGCGCCTGGTCGTGCTGTGGGCACGGCTATTTTCCCTGCCAGAACCACGCCGGCGAAGGCCACCATAAACTCAATGCCCGGCGGAAAAAGCAAGATTATGGATTGGCCGATATCTCCCTGATTGAGCAGATAGCGTGCCACGCTTTGGGTGCGACGATGGAACTCGGCAAATGTGATGTCGCTTAGTTCTTGGCCACGGCTGTCCAATTCACGGCAGAGAACCAGTTCACCGCGCTGTTCGGCGTGGTGTCCAATCACTTCCTGAAGCGTTCTCATTGGCTTGTCTTCCATTCTTTCCGCGCATGGGCTCATCGGGAGAGGGCGCCGCCATCGGATTGGCACATGACTACTGGACCGCGCTTTCCGGATCTATGTCTCACCCGTACCTGATTCCAGTGTTCTACCTGGAAAATAACAGGATATGAAACCGCACCTTCGCGCCCATGGCGGCGTTGCTGATCCTCACGATGGCCCTGACCATTGCTGCGGTTTGTACCTTGCCATGGGCGCGAATGCATCGATTTCATTTTGTACAACTATTTGTGGGACAGTGCACTAACCGGTCACCCTCCACTGCAAGCTGCGCTGGTATAGGCTCCACAACGCGGCATACGTCCGATCGGCATGCAGCAATGCGGCATGCTTGCCCGTTTCGATTACTTTCCCCGTGCTCAGCACCAGAACCTGGTCCGCACGGACCGCCTGCAGCAGGGAGTGGGTAACCTGGATCACCGTACGATGGCGCGCAAGGACCTGGATCGCTTGCTGGACCTGTGATGCGCTGACGCTGTCCAATCCGGAAGTGACTTCGTCCAGCAATACGATCGGAGCATCCTTGAGCAACGCGCGTGCAATGGCGATCCGTTGGCGCTCTCCTTCCGAGGGAATGACGCCCCCTTCGCTCAGCACGGTGTCGAGACCGCCTTCCCACTGCGCCACGAAGTCGTTACAGCAGGCCTTGTGCAGCGCCTCGTTGAGTTCTTCATCCTTCGCGTCGGGGCGCCCTAGCAGAAGGTTGTCTCGCAGGGTGCCCGGCAGCAGTGCGGTGTCCTGCAGTACGACGGCGACATGGGCACGCCAACTCCCCAGCGTAGCCGTGTGGATGGGAACATCGCCGAGCAGTATCTGACCATCGCCATGGTCGTACAGCCGCGCGAGCACCATGAGGAGGGTAGATTTTCCGGCGCCGTTGCGGCCGACGACGACGCTGTGGCTACCGGGTGAAAAGCGTGCATCGACCGCGTCCAACACAGGGCGGTCGGCGTAAGCGAAACCCACCGCGTTGACGCTGAGGGTCTCGGGTCGCCCCGGCAAAGGGGTCGCCCCTTGCAGTTGCTGCGGCAACTCGGCCAGCGCCTGTACGCGCACCCACGCCTGCCGCGTCCATTTCAGAAGCCCCCATTCCTGCCAGGCGCCATAGAGGTTGTGGTGGGCAATGGGCAGGATCAGCAGTACCGGCAGCAGATCAGCGTCTGCCTGTGCGCGCCAAGCCAGCAGCAGTCCCAGAATCAAGCAAAGTTCGAGCAGCGCGTGGAATATCTGATCGCGCACTGCGAGCGCAGGTATCGCACGTTGCTGGGCTTGTCGTTGCGCCTGCAGGTGGGTGTCGAGCCTGAGCGCCGGTAGACGGGTGGCGCCGAAGAGCCTGAGCGTGCGAATGCCGTCCATCATCGTCGCCAGCCTCGCACGTACCGCCATGTTGCACTCGTTCAGTTCGTCGACATGTCGGGTGATCGTAGTGAGCAGGCGGCGTCCCACGACCAAGCACAGCGCCAAGGCCAGCAGGAATCCGCCCAACACCTCCGGTCGGTAGTAACCCACGTACAGCAGCAGGATCGCCGCCAACAGCAGATTGACCTGTAGCCGCACCAACACGATGAAGATCCCTTCCTGTATCTGGCGAATGTCTCCGCCCAGGCGCTCCAGCCACTGGCCTTCAGGCCACTTGTGCAGTTGCCATAAGGGGGTGGCCAGCACACGCCGCACCAATTGCCGTCGATAAGCGCTGATGGCGGCGAACACCGTCTTGGCTCCCAGCATGCGTGCCTTCCATTGAACGGCCAGCCTGAGCAGCGGCGACCCCAGCGCGATGCCCAGGAAAATGGCGCCCGAAGCGGGCCAGCCCTCTTGCAAGTAGGCTTGGCGGATGAATTCGGCCGCAGCCACGGGAGGCAGGGCGAGGAGCAGGATGTCGATCCAGGTGAGCCACAGGTAGCGAGAAAAATCCCGCCCTGTCGCGCTCCCATGCAGGAGTTTCCGGAACCAGCGGATCATGCCGATTCCTCCTCAGCGGGCAAGGGCAACTGCTGCCAGAGAGTAGCGTAGTACCCGGCGGCAGCGATGAGGTCTTCGTGCCGTCCTTGCTCGACGATCCGCCCCTGCTGCATGACGGCTATATTGTCCAGCGAGCGTATGGTGTGCAGCCGGTGGACGATGACGATCAAGGTGCGTCCGCAGGCCAATTCACTGATGGCTTGCTGAATCTGCACCTCGTTCTCGATGTCGCTGAAGGCCAATGCCTCGTCGAGCAGCAGTACAGGCGCATCGAGAACCACGGCACGGGCCAAGGCCAGGCGCTGGCGCTGGCCGCCCGACAGGTTGCGCCCGTCCGGCTCCAGCATCGTGGCGTAGCCTTCGGGCAAGGCGATGATGAAGTCATGGCAAAGGGTTCGCCTGGCTGCTGCCTCAACCAAATCATCACCGATATCTGGCCGCCCCAGTTTGATGTTGTCGGCCACGCTCAGGGCGAACAATTCGGTACGCTGGCTCACGTAAGCCATTGCGTCCCGCAGGGCTTCCTGACTGTAGGCCGACAGCGGATGGCCACCCAGTTCGATATCGCCCTGGTCTGGCTCGTCGTAGCGCAGCAGCAGTTCGGCGAGGGATGTCTTGCCCGCACCGCTGTGGCCAACCAAGGCCAGGGAACTCCCGGCGGGTATGCGCAGATCGATGTCCGCCAAGACTTGCCGCTCATTGCGTAGCCGACTCACCTGACGCAAATCAAATCCGGCCGACTCCGGCACCATGGGGATCTGTCCCCACGCCAATTCGTCGGCATCCAGCAAGCCGAAGATCCGCTTCCAGATAGCTTTGAGCTTGCCCAGGCGGAGGAAGAAACTGAAGACATCGCTGTAGAGACTCACCAACCCTACCGAGACGACGCAAAAGAACGCGAGGGAGGCCAGAGACAGGTCATCTGACGCATAGAGGATGCCACCGAGCAGCAGTGCGACGGACAGGGAACTGGTGCCCAGTACCATGAAGAGCACCGCCAGTAGCAAGGGCGGGCGCACGGCGGCGGCCGAACGGTGTTCGAATTCGGTCAGGGCGCCGTCGATGCGGGTGTAGGCTGTGTCAGCTTGGTTGTAGGTGCGTAGCAGCAGTTGGTGGCGCAACAGTGTGTCCAGACTGCGCATCAGTCCATTCCAGGCATGCATGGCGTTCTGGCCCGCACTGCGTCCCCGGGACATGGCGGAAACGCTGCAGCCGATGGCGATCACGTAGGGTAGCAGGCACGCCAAGCCCATGCGCCAGTCGACCCACAGCAACACCGCAGCCAGGGTGAGTGGCACCAGGGTCGCAGCGGTCAGCTCGGGCAGGAGATGGGCGACCGCGTCCTCCAACTCGTCGACCTGCTCACCAATCAACTGGCCGTGCTGGGCTGGAGACATCTGGTCAAACCATGTCAGGCGTACCCGATCCAACTTGTCGAGCAGGCGATCTTTGATTTCGGCGATGGCGGCGAAGGCCAGTCGGTGCGCGATGATTTTGCTGCCGCAGGAGAGCACGTGGCGCAAAGCCCATCCCAGCACGAGCGCGGAAACCATCCATGCACCCGGAACGGTGAGATTCTGCTTGCCGAGAATCTGGGCAAGCAGGATCCAAGCCACGACGCAGGGCAACAGGCTCAGGACACCAGAGACAGCCGTGCCTATGCATGCAAGGCCCAGTTGCCATGGCCAGCCACGCACCAGCGCGTAGCTGCTGGAGATCCCTCCGCTACGGGGCAGGCGGGCGAAGTCGATCACGCGGGTCTCCATCTCAAAATTTGCTCCCCAGGGTCAGCAGCACGGTGCGGGGCTGGCCATACACCGCCGTGTGCGTGCCCGCGAGTGGAGAATTGGCGATGGCATTGCTGTAGTACTGCTTGTCCAGCAGGTTGTTGACGCTCAGGCTCAGCCACCAGTGCTTGAAGTCCGCCTTGCCGCTGAGGCTGAACAATTGGTAGCTCGACTGGCTGAAACTGTTTTTGGCGTCGGCCCTGATGCGCCCGACATGGTTCATGTCCAGCCGCACGGTCACCGAGGTATCGGCGATGCGATCCTTGTACTGCACACCGACGCGTCCCGTATTGCCAGGTACGAAGGGCACTGACTTGCCCAACTCTGCCGGGTCGTTGCTCTTGCGGATGCGGCTGGTGTTCAGGGCGTAGCCCGCATTCAGGTTCCAGGGGCCGGCGATCTGATAGTCGGCGGACATCTCGACGCCGCGGTAGCGGGTCTCGCCGATGTTCTTCATCTGGGTGTCAGCCATGTCCAGCACCTGCTGATTGCGCAGCAGCGTGTGATAGAGCGACAGCGAATAGCCCAGCCGCTGCCCGGCGAGCCGGCCCTTGATCCCCCACTCGATGCTGCTGGTCTTCTCCGGGGCGTAGCTCAGGTATGGACCGACGGGCAGGCCACCGATCATCTGCGGGCTGGTGTTCACGCCACCTGGCGTGTAGCCGGTTCCGTAGCTCAGGAAAGTGGTGTTGTCGGGTTGAAATGCGTAAGCCAGCGCCAGCTTGTAGGTGCTGGATGATTTCGATTTCGATACCTCCTCGCGGTCCTGCTGGAAATCCTTCAGCTTCTGCCGGTCGCGCTGGTAGCGTCCGCCGGCCGTGGCTGTCCAGCCCGGCACGAATACATAGTCCAACTGGCCATACCAAGCCACGCCCCGGGTGCGGTAGCGCGAATTGCTGAGGATGTTGCCGTAGCTTGTCTTGAAGGCGTTGCTGTTGTCCGTCTGGTCGCCATAGGCAAAAACGCCCGTCTGCCAATGCGCGGCACCAGCGTTGCCCACCAGTTGGAACTCCTGACTCAGTTGCTTGTGTTCGTTGGTGTAAGGGTCAAAGTCCCACTTGAAAAGAGGATTGCTGCTGTAGTCAGCGTCGCTGACCGTGTGCAGTTTGTCCTGCTGGTAGCCGGTGATCGAGTTCAGCCGGAACAGGTCGAAATCGTGACTGACCCTGAGCGTCAGCCCGTTACCCCGGGTCTTGGTATGGCCTTCCGTATCCCGGTCGATCTGATAGAAGCGTACGGGGACAAAACCCCTGCCTGCGTCCCGACGTATCGGCTTCCAGGTTGTCGGGTCGATGAAGGTCTGCAGGTAGGGTGCGCTGTCGTCCTCGAAATGACTGAAGGTCAGATTCAGTGCCGTTTTGTCCGTCGGGTAGAGGTCGGCCTTCAGATGGAGGTTGCGCCGCTCCTGGCCGTCGAGTTTGCCGCGCGATCCGGTGGCGACGTTCTCGAGCACGCCGTTGCGTCTGGTCCAGGATGCATTGATGCCGAGCAGCACTTGGTCCTCTGCCAGACTTTTCGAGAGCGTCGCGCCGCCTCGCCGTTGATCGTGGTTGCCCGCGCCAAGAAAGGCCGATGCCGCATCGCCCCTGAGCCGCTTGGTCACGATGTTGATCACCCCAGCCGAGGCGTTGCGTCCGTACAAGGTCCCCTGGGGGCCCTTGAGCACCTCCACACGCTCGACATGGTCGAGCAGCATGGGATCCTGCAATACCGAGTCGATCTGAGGGACGCCATCGACGTAGACGGCGACGCGCTTGTTCTTCAGGTCGAATGCGTCGCCCATGCCACGCAAATAGATGCGCGGCTGTCCGCCGGTGTAGCTCGATATGCCCAGGCCGCTGACGAGTTTGTCCAAGTCCTCCAAGCTGTCGATCTGGTGCAGCGCGAGATCTTCCGCGCCCACGACCTCCACGGTGGCCGGTACATCAAGGACGTTCTGCTCGACCTTCTGCGCGGTCACCGTCACCGCACCAAGTTCACGCGCATCTCCCCCTGTTGTGTCGGCCAGGGCCAGTTTCGGAACAACCCCTGTTCCCGTCAGAACTGCGGCCAATGCCGCCACTCCCTGCACGTTCATTCCACCCCCTTGATGCAAGCCGAAAGAGCATCGTCTTGCGTTGACTCCCGATTCCCGTTAATTTACGCACACGATTGAGAATCATTCGTACATTTTGGAGCGTACCTGTTTTGCCAGGCCCAAGGCTTTGCGGGATGCGCCGTATGCGTTTGCGGTAAGGCCAGACCCTCCTTCGTCGGAACTGGATAAGGTTCAGGTACGGCGAACGGGGGGCTCCGGGGATTGGAGTTTTCGAGATGAATGCGTTGAAATTTCTGCGCCAGATCCGATGGGAAAGCGGCGATGGAATCTGCATGTCCGGATGCGAGTTGCTGGCGTCCGAGGATGCGGTGCTGCCCAATCCGATACCGGAGGACGGCCTGCTGCTCGGGCTGACGCTATTTGGTGCAGCAGAGTCGGGCCATGTCGCTCAGCCGCAGCATGACTTCGCGGTTCCACCAGATCACTGCTGGGCGCTGGCGGTGCAGCAAGGCAGTCTGCTGGAAGGGCGCTATGCCGCAGGCGCCCGCATCGCCGGCGTCAGCTTCTTCCTGAGCCGTTGCTGGCTCCTCGCGCGCACGGCCGGTGATGACGTAATGGCGCAATTGCTCTCCTATTGCGGGCAGCCGATGCCCAGGAAGGCGCCACTGTCCGCACCGCTGCGCAGCCATGCCCTTCGACTGCTCTACAGCAGTTACTGCGGTGAGATGGGCCGACTGTTCCTGGCTGCCCGCGCCCACGATCTGCTGCTCGGCCTGATTGACAGCCATCGCAATGTGCCCGGGGGCCCGATGTTGCGCACGCCTACCGGCCTGCTGCGCATGAGCCGGGCGCGTGACATCCTCGAAGCACGGCTGATCGATCCACCAGAACCTGAAGAACTTGCGAAGCTCGCGGGCACCAGCGTCAGTGCGCTGCGCAAGGAGTTCAAGGCGGCATTCGGGCTTCCCGTGGCCGCCTATGTGCGCAAACGCCGGCTCGAGCAGGCACATCTTTCCCTGGAGCGTGGCTTGTCGGTGACGGCCGTGGCGCACCAGTTCGACTACGACTCCCCGGCGAACTTCTCCACCGCCTTCAAGCGGCAGTTCGGGTATCCGCCCAGCGAATTGCGCGTGCGCTGACGCCGCGCGGGATGCAGGTGGGGATCGGGGAGGATGTCAGAAATGTGAAGTTTTCTGTCAATTAATAATATTGCATCTCATTCGTATTGCATGATACATATCCCCCCTGTTGCGTCCCATCGTCGAGACGATGCGCCAGGAGCAATGCATGGTTTCATGCGCTCCAACAATAAAATTTATGAAACATACTTCGCGTCAATTTTCTTCTAAACAATAGTCATTTTCAGTTTCTTTTCTTATGGTAATAGCAGACGATCCCTCACCGCGCCCCGCACTCAGTGCGATTCGCTTGCAAAAACGGCTTCAAGCAAGCCAAGCGCAACAAATCCGCATCACGCCAGACGCTGCGCGACGTCGCCAGCCATTCCCCTTGGCTGATATGCAGCACGCCTACTGGATGGGGCGACAAGCCACCTTTTCCCATGCCGGTGCCATCCAGTTCTATGCTCAGTACCACTGCCGAGGGCTTGATCTGCCGCTGCTGGAGCGCGCCTGGAATGCGCTCATTGCACGCCATGACATGCTGCGCGCTACGGTGGGGATCGACGGTCTCCAGCGGGTCGCCGAAAGCGTGCCCTATCAGTTCATCGGCACGCGTAGCTTGATCGACATGTCACCCGAGCAGCGGATGCAGATGTTGGATGAGATGCAACGTGGCATGCAAGAGGAGTGCATTCCCTTGGAGCAGTGGCCACAATCCCGCCTGCACTTCGATGGTTTTGGCGACGAGGGCGATGGCTACCTGCACATCAAGCTTGATCTGTGGAGTGTGGATGGTCGCAGTCTGCATATCCTGTTCGACGAGTTGGCACAGTTGTATCAACGCCCCAACCTCGTGCTGCCCGAATTGCAGATGCAGTTCTGCGACTACATCGCTGCATTGCAGGAGCAGGAGGGAAGTCTACGCTACCAGCGTGCCCTTGAGCGCTGGCGAGGCAAGCTGAAAAATTTGCCTCCCGCGCCAATGCTGCCGCATCGTGCCGAAGGCGGCGACCAGCGATTCCAGCGCTGGTTTGGAAAACTGGAAGAAGAAGCGTTGATGCGCCTGAATGCCAATGCGCGACATCGTGGCCTGTCGCTCGCCGTGGTAATTCTGACCGTGTATGCCAGCACCCTGGCGCGCTGGAGCAGTTCCGCGCATTTCACGTTGAGCGTTCCTCGCTTCAACCGCCCTGACTGGCACCCGGACATCGGCAATGTGATCGGCGAATTTGCCTCCTTCAGCCTGCTGGAAGTCGACCTGCGTGAACACGCCAACTTTGCAGTCAATGCAACGCGTCTTCAGACCCAGCTCTGGGACGATCTGGATTTCCAGGAAATCTCCGGTGTGCAGCAATTGCGGGAACTTGCGCGACTGCAGTCATTGGGCGAGGCCGTAGCCATGCCCATTGTCTTCACCACCACGCCCGATCTGCGCAATGGCGCCGCCCTGACGCCACAGGAGATTGGCGTAGTCTTCGGTGAGCCGGTGTGCGTCGTCAGTCGGACGCCTCAGGTGCTGCTTGACTGCCAGTACCTTGTCAATGGCGGAACGCTGTTGTTCAACTGGGATGCTATGCCCAGCGCTTTCCCGGACACAATGCTCGACACGATGTTCGATGCATTCTCCCAGGCCCTGGCGAGACTTGCCGAGGACGACGATGCTTGGAATACGCCCTTGTCCTTCCCGTTGCCGCCAGCGCAAGCCGCCGTGCGAGCGGGGCTGTGGCAGAAAGCTGTCGTCGAGCCGGTGTCACCTTCTCGCGCCCTGCAGGAACGGGTCGTGGTTGCCCCGCAATTGCTCGCCCTGGTATCGGCTCAAGGCATTCGGCTGACCTATGCCGAATTCCTCGCGCAGGTGACGACGCTGGCCCAAGAACTGGCACATGCTGGTGTCGGAAAATCGGACCGGGTTGTTCTGCTGATGCAGCGTGGGTGGCAACAAGCCGTAGCGTTGCAATCCTGCCTGTGGCTCGGCGCGGCAGCCGTACCCCTGGATCGCACACACCCGGAACCACGCTTGCGTGCCATCGTGGCGCGGGTTGCTCCCAAGGCGGTCATGCGTAATGCGCCAATCGGTGCATCCATTGCCCCCGACGTGCCGTGTATAACCATTTCGGACCATCCGACCGAAGCCTCGCTGATAGAACTGGCACCGGCACCGTTCGATGCCAATGCCGTCTGCTGCGTCATATTCACCTCCGGCTCCACAGGCCAACCCAAGGGCGTGGAGATATGCCAAAGGGCCGTGGCGAATTTCCTGCAGTACAGCATCCGTTCATTCGACCTGCAGCCTTCCGATCGCATCATTTCCGTTACCGCGCAGCATCACGACCTCGCTTTGTTCGACCAACTGGCGACCTTCTGCGTGGGAGCAACGCTCGTCGTTCCGAATGCCGACAGGGACATTGACCCGGCGCATTGGCTCGAACTGCTTCGCACGCACAGGGTCTCGGTATGGAACAGTGTTCCTCGCTTCATGGAAATGGTGCTCTCAGCCGCTCAAGCTGAATGGGGTGGCGGTCTGCCGACCAGCATGCGGCAGGTCATCCTGGGCGGCGACTGGGTTGCGCCGGCGCTCGCCGCACGACTCCTCAAGCACCCCGGGCTCAAACTGCGCAGCAGCGGCGGACCGACGGAGGCCACCGTCTGGAACATCACGCACGAAGTCAGCGTGGTGGATACCGAATTGCCCAGCATCCCCTACGGACGATCCATCGACAATTGTCGCTACTACGTTCTGGATGAGCTGTTGCAAGAATGTCCCGACCACGTCCCGGGCGAAATGTACTGTGCAGGCCTTTCACTGGCTCGTGGTTATCTGGACGATCCCGCGCAGACGGCGTTGCGCTTCCTGACCCACCCGATGACGGGCGAGCACCTGTATCGGACCGGCGACCGCGGAGTCTTCAGGCCGGACGGCAACCTTCTGATTCTTGGGCGCACCGATTTCCAGATCAATGCGGGTGGATATCGTTGCGATCCGATGGAAATCGAATCCGCGTTGCAACTGCATCCTGCGGTGAAGCATACGGTCGCGCTCGAAGTACCGCACCAAGATGGGAGTTCCGTGGTGGCCGCATGTTACTTGTCAGGCGACCAGCCCTGCTCGGAGGATGAGTTGCGCGCCCTTTGCGCAGAGCGCTTGCCCGTCGCCGCCATTCCCAGGGTGTTTCTTCCCGTTTCCGAATTCCCACGCACGACCAACGGCAAGATCGACCGTCGCAGGCTTGTCGAAATTGCAACGCAACACGCGCGTCCAGTGAAGACGGGACGACCACCACGAAATACCGGCGAAACTCAACTGGCTGCAATATGGCAAGACTTGCTCGGCAAGGAGATCACGGACGTCGAGGCCGGTTTCTTTCCGTCGGGCGGAGACTCGCTCAGCGCCACGCGTCTGCTCCTTCAAATCGAGAAGACGTTCGGCGTTCGGCCGCCTCTGGCCATGGTCTTCTCACACCCGACCATAGAGGCGATGGTCGATTGGCTGGCGAAGCATCGTTCTACAGCAGAGGCAGTTGCTCCTTGGCCGACCTGCCAGACCGACCATCCGCCACAGTCCTGGGCGCAGCAACGGCTGTGGTTCATGTCCCGAATCGCTCCGGGGAACCCGTTCTTCAACTTGTGCTACTGCCTGGAACTGGATGGCTCGCTGGACGCCATCGCCTTTGAAAATGCCCTGCGCCGACTGATGGAACGGCACGAACCATTGCGTTCCCGGTTCCCTGCGCATGCCCCGGTCGGAACCTATGTCGTCGACAAGGCGCCAAGCGTGATGGAACACGAAGACCTGCGCGATCTCACTGTCGATGCCAAGCAGAAAAAACTGATGGCCTGGGCCGAGCGAGAAAAGATCCATGGATTCGACCTCGAAAACGGCCCACTGCTCCGAGCACGGCTGTTCCGCGTGGACACCAATCGCCATGTGCTGTTCTACAGCATCCACCATATCGCCTTCGATGGCTGGTCCGCCGAGTTGTTCAACCGAGAGATCTTTACCCTCTACCAAGAGGAGGTCGATGGGCTGCCTCCCAGCCTTCCACCGGTCGCCAAGTATGCCGATTTCGCTCAAAGCCAGCATGATCTGCCTGTCGAACAGATAGCGACCAGCCTGGCCTTCTGGCGAAACCGTCTGGCCGGCATACCACCACTGCAGTTACCGGAAGACCACAGACGGCCACCGGTGCAGAGCTTCCGTGGCGCGGTCAGCCGCTATCGCCTTGGCAAGACGCTGGCGCAACGGGTTGACGCGTTCTCCGGGAGCCAGGGCGTGACGCCGTTCATGACCCTGCTGACAGCGATGCAGATCGCGCTGGGGAGAATGGCGGAACAGCAACGCTTCGTGATGGGAAGCGTCATATCCGGGCGGGACCACCCCGCAACCGAGACCATGCTCGGGTTCTTCATCAACAATCTGCTGCTGTGCGGCGATCTGTCCGGCAACCTGCCTTTCGATCAGCATTTGGCTCGCGTGCGGAACGAGTTCCTTGACGCCCAGAAACATCAGCACTATCCGCTGCAGCAGTTGGTACAAGCCATGTCGGCAGGGGCGGATGCCAGTCGAAATCCGCTGCATCAGGTATCCTTTACCTACCAGCCGACAGGCTTGGCAAAGGGCAAATTCGGCCGGATCAATGTGATGGGCCGTACCATTGTGTCCGACACAACCCACATGGATCTCGAGATCATCGCCATCCCTGACGGCGACGAACTGATTCTGATCTGGTTGTACGCTCGCGATATCTACTCTGCCACCAGCATTGACCGATGGAATCAGGCGTTCGAGAACGTGCTTTCCGCAGCTTTGCAGGACCCTCCGACGAAGATCAACGACTTGCCGCTGGCTCACTCCCAGGCCTGCCGTGAATGGGCCTGCGTAGATGGCGGGCCGGTCCTGGAGGGGATTGATCCGTGGCCGATCATCCAGCAACATGCGATTCACCACCCCCAGCGTGAGGTGCTGCGACTGGATGATGGCAGCGGGATCACTTGGACTCAATTGCTAAAACGCACAGAGCGTGTGGCGAGTTGGGTCGCGGAGCACGCACTTCCAGAAAAACCTGTTGCGATCCGTCTGCATCCAGGCGTCGACTATGTCGCAACCATCCTTGCCGCACTCCGCTTGGGGCAGGCATGGGTTCCGCTCGACCCGCGGCGACCGCAGCAGGTAATCGCCCAAATGCTCGGCCAGAGCGAAGTTGGCTGCCTGATCAGCAACAGTGCACTATGGTCCGGCGTACCGGTCGCGGATCTGCCTGTGCTTCTTGCTGATCGGGCGGTCCTGGCACCGCCCGTGACTTTGCCTTCGTACTTGCCGGCAAACGATGAATCCCTGGCACTGATACAGCATACTTCGGGCTCCGAAGGTCTTCCCAAAGGGGTCCGGATCACCTACGGCAACCTGCGCCGACGGCTGGCCTGGGGTCAGACACCAGTTCCTTTGACGCCCCACGATGTCGGCTGCCTCAAGACTTCGCCGGCGTTCGTGGATGCTGTCGGCGAACTCCTGGACAGCTTGCTGGCGGACCTTGCCCTTGTTATCCCTTCGCCGGATCAAGCCCGCAGTCCCCTGGAACTTGCACGGCTGGTGCGTCGCCACGGGATAAGCCGACTGGTGATGACCCCCTCGCTGGCCGATGCGTTCTTTGCCATGCCCGAAGCACAGAACCTCCCGCTCAGGATCGTCGTCCTCGGTGGCGAGAACGTACGCGTTGAATTGGCACACCGATGCCTGGCGGCGTTGCATCCGGACGCCTGCCTGCTCAACTACTATGGCGCGACCGAGATCACGTCCGATGGGGCATGGCACCGCATCACACCGGAAAATCTGGACACCGGCACGAGCCATGTTGAAATCGGCCTGCCGCTGCCGGGCACCCGTATTTGGCTGCTCGACAGCAACGACCGGTTGGTGGCCCCGGGATGTGCGGGTGAGATCCACGTCAGCGGCCAGAACTTGGCGGCGGGCTACTGCGGCTCCCAGGCCACAGCGGTGCGGCCTTTGCGTCTGTGGACGACACCGGATGGCGAGACTGTACCGCTGTACGCCACGGGTGACATTGCCGTGCGCACCCCGGGAGGCCGACTGCTCTGCCTGGGGCGGCGTGACCACCAGTTCAAACTGCGTGGTATGCGAGTGGAAGCCGGGGAAATTGAAAGCCAACTTCGCAGGCATCCTTCCGTGCGCGACGCGCTTGTCGCGGTGGATGGAGAAGGTAGCCAGCAGAGGCTGGTTGCCCATGTCCTTTTGACATCGGTGGAAGATGGCGGCGCACGGACCTTGCGCAATTTCCTTGCCGAAAGCCTGCCGGCGGGATTGATTCCCAGTCATTGGAGCTTGCAGCGCGAATGGCCCTATACCCCCACGGGGAAGGTGGATCGGCGTGCCCTGTGCAGGGATGCTCTGGTAGTGGCTGGTGCAGCAACAAGCTATGTGGGGGCGGGCACGCCACTGCAGCAGGCCATCGTGGATGCATGGAAGGGATTGCTGGGCGTCGAGCGGGTGGGCATCCACGACAACTTCTTCGAGATGGGCGGAAATTCTCTGCTTCTGGCACAACTGCATCGCCATGTTTGTCAAATTGTGCGGCGTGAGTTCCCCCTGACGCTGTTGTTCCAGCACCCGAACATTCATGCGCTGTCGCTTTGTCTGGAAGGCAATTTGTCGGCCAACGTTCGCGCACGGGATTCCTTGATCCAGAGGGCGAAGGCCCGCTTGGCCGCCAGGGAGCGTCCGTAGCCCTAACCCATCCAGGGAGCCTTCTCATGAATCAGAACCGAAATACCGACATTGCAATCATCGGGGCTGCAGGGCGGTTTCCTGGTGCCGAATCGGTCGACGCCTTGTGGCAGGTTTTGCTGTCCGGGCAAGAACCATTCGTGTTGCTTGATGACGCGCAGTTGGAAGCCGTCGGGCATGGCGAACTGGCACGCTCTCCGAGGTACGTGCGCCAGGCCAGAATTCCAACACATTACGATTGCTTCGACGCAGCGTTCTTCGGCTACTCACCGCGTGAAGCCGCCTTCATGGACCCCCAGCAGCGCCTACTGCTGGAATGCGCATGGCACGTCTTCGAGCACGCAGGCCACGTGCCAGAAGATGCCGATGGAATGCGAACGACGGTGTTCTCCAGTGTCGGGATGAATGGCTATTCCGCCTTGCACGCACTGCCCCAGGCACTGGCTGGGAACGCCGATATGTTCGACTGCATCATCGGTAACGACAAGGACTATTCCGCCGCCCGGATCGCCTACAAACTAAACCTCGGCGGCGCCGCAGTCAACGTGCAGACGGCTTGCTCATCGTCTCTCGTGGCTGTGCACCTCGCCGTGCAAAGCCTGCTCGGCTTCGAAGCCGACCGCGCGTTGGTTGCTGCGGCCACGCTGAGCGTACCGGCGGAAACCGGATACTTGGCCGAGGAGTCGGGCATACGTTCTCCGGACGGCCATTGCCGTCCGTTCGACGCGATGAGCAACGGCACTGTGTTCGGCTCGGGCGTCGCCGCCGTATTGCTGCGCCGACTGGATGACGCCATCGCTGCCGGAGACCGCATATTGGCGGTCATTCGCTCCAGCGCCGCCAACAACGACGCGGGGGGCCGGGTAGGTTTCACCGCTCCGGGGTTGCGGGGGCAGGTGGAGGTCATCAGCGAGGCATTGCAGGTGGCGCGCGCCGATGCGGCCGAACTTGCCTACGTCGAATGCCATGGCACCGGGACGCATCTTGGGGATCCCATTGAGGTCGCAGCGCTGGACCAGGCAATACGTGCCAACAGCGCGAACGAGTTGCCACCGCATCACTGCCTGATCGGATCGATCAAGGGAAACATCGGTCATCTGGATACCGTCGCAGGCTTGGCCGGCCTGATAAAAACCGCCCTGTGCCTGCAGCAAAAGGAGATTCCGGCCACATTGCACTTCTCCCGACCCAATCCTCAGATCCACATCGAGAGCACGCCGTTCAAGGTGACTGACCGCTGTCAGCCATGGCCAGCAGATCGCCCCCTCTTGGCAGGAGTCAGTGCATTCGGATTCGGCGGCACCAATGCGCATCTGATTCTTGCCGGAGCACCGCAGCCTCTGCCTACGGGCCCGATGCGCGAATGGCATTGCCTGCCCTTGAGTGCCGCGGACGAAATAGCCCTTGAACGGCAAGCCACGGCGCTTGCGGACTGGATCGAACAGCATCCCGATATCGCGTTGGCCGACATTGGCTACACCTTGCAGGTGGGCCGTAGCGCGCTACCCTGGCGGGCGATTGCGTTGGCAGGTGACAGGGCTGAGGCGATCGCCGCGTTCCGTGGGATGCGAGCCATTCAGAGCCGGCCCAGTGCCGGGACGTTATGGATCTTCCCCGGCCAGGGTGCCCAATATCCGGGAATGGCTGCTGCGCACTACGACGCCGAACCGCTATTTCGGGACGCGCTGGACGAGGTGCTAGATCAACTCCCCAAAACAGCAGACCTCAATTCGATCCGCGCGCTGCTGCTCGACGGTAACTACAGCGCAGGAGACGACACGGCCATCGTTCAGCCAGCCCTGTTTTCCTACCAAGTCGCCCTCGGCCGCACCTTGCTGGCATTGGGAATGACGCCGTCCTCCCTGCTGGGCCACAGTCTGGGCGAACTGAGTGCTGCTTGCCTCGCCGATGTGTTCCAACTTCGCGAGGCCGCCGAACTGGTATGCATGCGCGGTACGCTCATGGCAGAAACCGAAAAGGGATCCATGGCAATACTGCAAACGGATGTTGGCAACGTTCAAGTCCTCTTGGACGAACGCTACCCACAGTTGGATCTGGCAGTGGTGAATTCGCCAACCTGCTGCGTTGTCGGAGGCCCGCCGGCGTCGGTGGACAGATTGCTGGCGGATGCATTTGCATCGAACTGGCAGCCTCGGCGTCTACGCACCTCCCACGCGTTTCACACTCGGATGATGAATCCCGTCCTGGAGCGCTTCCGGCGGCTTTTGCAAGGGCTGAGTCCAGCGGCACCGCGCTGGCCCCTGCTCAGTGGGCAAGATGGTCAGTGGCTGTCACCGGAGCGTGCCACGGACCCTGAATACTGGGTCCAGCAACTGCGAGAGCCGGTACGCTTCGATGCCGCCTGGAAGCGGATTTCGCCGTTTGCTCACACACTGCTGGAGGTCGGTCCTCCAGGCGGGTTGCTTGCCTTTGCCCATGATACAGGGTGTCGGGGAGCGACCATGCTGACCCTGAGTGGGGACAGGCATCAGCATCAGCCCGCAAGACAAGCCCGTTTCCTGCACACGCTTCTTCGCTTGTGGCAACAAGGCGAAGCGCTGGACTGGGGCGCATTCAACCAACACTGGCTGCCACGCAGGAAGGTATCGCTGCCACCCTATCCCTTTGCCCGGGAGCGGCATTGGCTACCCTCGAGCCTGCCACTTCTCCAGGCAGTTCAACAGGGACAATTCGGCTCGCTGCCTGCTTTTTCCTCCGCCCGCCCCCAGACGAACACGAGCGCCCCGCTCAATCAGGCGGAGATCCAGTTGCAAGCCCGCCCAAGGCTCGACACACCCTATACGGCACCTGCATCCGAACTCGAGCGAGAGATGACGAGCATCTGGCAGTCGCTGCTGTTCATCGCGGAAATCGGTCGATACGACGATTTCTTTGCCCTGGGGGGAAATTCCATCCTGGCGCTGCGCCTGTGCCAGCAGGTCCGCCGTCTTGGCTGGGTCCTTACTCCTCAGCAGGTTTTCCAGCAACGCGACATTGCTTCGCTTTGTGCCAATCTCAGTGTGCCTTTGGCCGAGCCTGAGCCCGCATCAACGGCAACGGTCGGCCTCGCCCCGGAAGACACCGAATCGCTGCTGCAACTCTTGGATAGGGCCGATCTGAAATGAATCTGGAAAAGCACAATGTCACCGACGTTTTCCCTGCCACCTCGTTGCAGCAGGGAATGATCTACCATGCACTGGCTACGGACGATCCCGCCATGTACTTGGAGCAGTATGGCTTCAGCGTCGAGGGCGAGTTGGTCATTGATCGCTATCGCGCTGCCTGGCAGGACACCCTGGACCATCATCCGACGCTCAGAACCTGTTTCCGGTGGGAGGGACTGAGCAAGGCCTACCAAGTCGTATATCGGCAGCTGCAAGTTCCGTTCGAGCACATTGACTTGCGTGCGACTGGGGGAACAGGGCAGGACACGGCCCTGGACAACTTGCGCAAGGAGCGCAGGACCTGCGGCTTCCTGCTTGACCGCGGACCGTTGTTCCTCGTCAGCGTGATCACGCTAGGCGAGAGACGCCACAAGGTCTGGCTCACACTTCACCATCTGCTCGCCGACGGCTGGTCGCTGACGCTGCTGCTGGCCGAGGTGGGCAGACGCTACCAGAATCCAGCGTTGCTAGTGGAGCCGGTCGTGCCGTTCCGGCGTTACTGCGAATGGCTCCAGGCACGTGACCTGCCGCAGGCTCGACAGTGGTGGCAACGACGCCTGTGCGGTGGTGACTTTGTCGGCGATGCGCCCCTGGGGGTGCGGCACCGTGAGGGGCATGCATCGGCAGTAGATTTGGTACTGTCCAGAGAGGACTGCGATCGCTTCCAGCAGGGCTGCAAGGACCAGGGCGTAACGGAAAGCACTGTCTTCAATGCGGCTTGGGCAATCTTGCTCGGTCGCTATCTGCGCCAGGATCGGGTAATTTTCGGGTACACGGTGTCGACCCGATCGGCGGAGATCGTCGGTGTGGAGCGCATGCTTGGTCTGCTGTTGAACGTGCTGCCCATCCCCGTCGAACTGGAGTCACAGCAAGGCGTGTCCACTTGGCTGCGAGAGTTACATCGGCAACTGATCGCTGACCGCCAGCATGACTATCTACCGCTGAGCGAACTTCAGCGACTCGCCAGCGGTGGTTCGGAGAAAGCGATGTTCGAGACACTGCTGGTCTGGGAAAACCAGCCCGGCAGTGTCCTGGATGGCTCCGACTCCACCGGCTTGCGCATAGTCCATGACGAAAGTTACGAACGTAACCACTATCCGCTGATGCTGGCGGGATTCCCTGGGACCGAAATCCGGCTCAGGCTGACGTTTTCGCGCGGAAGCCTTTCCGACTCCAGCGCCTGCGCGCTGCTGCAACAAGTCGCCAGGCTAATGGTGGAACTGGTGGGTGCCGGCGAACGTCCGCTGGGGAAGATCACCAATGGGCTTTTCGCCAGGCCGCTACCGTCGTCGCAACAGCCACTGCCGAGTGCCCATCAGCCAAGACCATGGCAACGCATTGTCGCGCTTTCCCTGTCTTCGCCGAACGCTGTACAACTGGCCCAAGTTCAGCCCGAACTGACGATGACCCGAAGCGAACTGGTCGGTCGTGCCCAGTCGTTGGCAGGCCGCCTTGCTGCTCTCCTGCCAGCCGATCGATCCGCGCCGATTGCACTGATTCTGTGGCCAAGCGTGGACTACGTCTGCACCATTCTCGCCGCGCTACAACTCGGTCGCCCATGGTTGGCGATGGATCCGCGCAAGCCGCTCAGCGGTTTGTGCGAACAGCTTCGCCATATCGAGCCAGCAGTGTTGGTGTCCGAACCGGCGCTATGGCCGGCTTCGGATTGCTGGGACGGGCCAGTGCTCCTCAATCCGGGCGCAGCGCGGCTCAATGCAGGGCAGCGCACGATTCCGTCCGTAGAAATCGGTGACGAAGACTGCGTCTGCATGGTGCTGACATCCGGCTCCACCGGCAAACCGAGATGTGTCCGACTGCCACTGCGCGCCCTGCAACAACGACTGGCCTGGATGGAAAACACCTATGCATCTGACCCCGATGACTGCATGTTGTTGAAAACGTCGCCGGCCTTCGTTGATGCCCTCTGCGAGGTGCTTGCACCACTGTTGTCCGGTTACCGCCTGGT
>NZ_AFAL01000498.1 GCF_000193225.1 Verminephrobacter aporrectodeae subsp. tuberculatae At4
TACTCGGCAGTGAACAGCACATGTCGGACAGGGATGCTTTCGACACTTTTTCTGAGCTACCTACTCGGCAGTGAACCGACTGTCATTGCGATGATGACCTCGGGGCTATTTCTGAGCTACCTACTCGGCAGTGAACAGGATAAAAACATCCATAACCTATTGATATCCAAAGGAAAAATAGATATCTCGCAAGACTCCCCTATTTTTGAGGCTGACACGTAAGTCGTTGATTTTATTGAAGAAATGACTTGGTCACAAAAAAAGGGTCAAAACCACGGGATCGTGGATTGTGTGCTGAGTCCGTAGGTGCTAAAGCTGCCCGGGGATGGCGTGTTCATCAAGGCTCCATGGTCGATAAACAGGTGGAAGGCTTGCCCTGAGCTGGCACTGTGCAAGCTCAGATAGGGCAACGCCAATCGCTGGCCCTCTTGATCCGGAATTCGCAGGAGGGCCTCTGCGCTGTCAATCCCGTGGCGGCGCATTTGGCGCCGGCGCAGAAGCTCGGGGTTGCTCTTGGCCTGTACGCGGCGCACGGTACGGTGCTGTGTGTGTGCGGGAACGGATACGGCTTCGCTCGCCTGCACATGGTCACGCATCCCCTGCAACCAGGGCAGTGCCTGCAGGCGTTGCAGCGCAGGCTCCGTGCCATGAAGCCGCAATGTGCTACCCAGGTGCGTTCCCTGGGGGTTCAGGCCGGGAAAGCTCACCCCCACGTCGCCCGTGCCCAATTGCACCAAGGCGCGGTGCAGTTTGGCGTACAAGGCATTGAGCAAATGCGCGGGGCTGAATTCCGGGTCCGGCCGCAATGCAATGTCAATATAGTGTGTGGTCATGGAAAATCTCAGCTTGCATCGTCAGACGCTTCGTCAGAGGTTTTTTTGTTCTCTGCTTCCCCAAACACGCCGCCACGAATCAACACGGCCATTACATAGTGCTGCTGCTTCATGGATGGTTCTTTACCATTAAGCAGCCAGTTGTCCAGCAAGGTGTAGAAATCCAGCTTGCGCTTGGGCTGGCGGTAGGCCATGCTCTGTGTGGTGACCGCGCCGTAGGGTTCCACGGCAATCGGATCCAACTCACCGGTATCTTCGTACCAAGTGTCGATGGTACGCAGGGCGTTGCCGATTTTTTGGGAATGAATGGCAGCCACATCGTTCACAGCATAGAGCGTCTTGCCTTTCTTGACCTTGTTCTTGCTCTTGTCGTTGTTGAGAATCAGTTCCTGCGATGGAAATACCTCTTGTCCGGCGCCCATGCGAGCAAAAGCGGTCACTTGCAGCAGTACATGGCGCTCGCCAGTCAGTCCGTCCGCAATCACGGTCCCCAGGGACTGAACGGCATCATCATTGATAGAATCCAATTTCCGCAGATCCAGCAACAGAGCGTCAAAAACCCATGATTGCTCTGCCTTGCCATCCTTGAGCAAGTCCACCTCCACCCGCACGTTTTCTGCGCCAATGCGGTTTCGCCACAGAAAGCGGCCATTGGCCAAGTTTGCCGCATAGCGCTTGGCTAGTTCGGTAAAGCCTTCTTTTTCCTTATAAGCCTGCACCGTCTGCACCAGCTCTTTCTGATAATGGATATTATTGCAGGCCGATGGTGTGCCAGCACCGGCCAGTACACGCAGAGTGAACCGGACTTTCAGGGTATCCGCGCCGGCCGGTAATGTGGCCACATCCACCGTCTGCAGGTTAGGTTTTACAATGTCGGCGTCGAGCTTTGCGGGGTCTTTGCCTTTGGTCTTGAGGCGGTTGGAAATAGTGCCGCGCACGGACTTGGAGCGAATGGTGACTGACGCCCATCGGGATGCATTATCCCGGTCGTCCCAGCGCCCGGCGTGGAAGGTGGCGTCAGACGGGTCCAGCTTGCGCTCGAAAGCCAGAACAGATGCGGTTTTGAGGTCGTTCGACATGGGTTTAATCCTTATGCAATACGGTGTTGTGTGAATGGTGGGGTTGGCAATTTGTCTTAGCGGTTAGTCATAACTGTCGTCGTCCCAGTCCGCGTTCTCATCGGGGTCTGTGGGGGCTGGAACATAAGCATTGCGGCAGCGGTACAGACCCTTGACCTCGTCGATCTCGGCACGCCACCACAGTTCCTCTGGCTGGCTCAGGCGGTGGGGGCTGATCCACCGGCCCAGCGAGTAGACCGATTCCACAAAGCGTAGCGGCGTGCCCATGTTGCGGGCGTTGTCCACCGTGCCCGCCAGATGGCGGGGTGAGAGGGCCGCATAGCCCACGGGAATGGGAACCGTCCAGCCACTGCCCTTGCCGCGCAAGGGGTCGGCCCAGCGTTGCTTGCCGTCCGCGGGGGTGGCCTCGCCTTCCTTGGATGGCACGGGCTCGTAGTTCCAGCGTGCTGCGTGCAGCCAAGCATCCAGCAGTGTTGCGTCGGGGTTTTTTCTCGCAGTTTGGCCAAGCGCTCGGACAGCAGGTGGGCTTGCTCCACAAGGGCAAAACCGGGCAACCACTGGCGTCGCCACCAGCGAAATTGTTCGGCCCGGGCTTCGTGGTCCTCGGGCAGCACCGCCATCCAGGGCCGCACGCGTTTTCCGAGTGCCGGGCGAGATGGCAGCAGTGTGCCGCCAGCCACACGCATTTGCGAAAGAATGGCACCCGCCGCGCTGGCCCATTCCTGCATCTGCGCTTCGCCGCCCTGCACCAAACGCGGAGGGCCACCCGCCATGCGTTTTTCAGCCACGGCAAAGACCAGCGTGATATCGAGGTGGATGCGCCCTTCCTCAACGATGGCGGCAGGTTTGCCTTCTTCGAAGGCGGCCAGTTTGTCTTTTTGGCTCACCGGATTGCGGGTCAGGTTGAAAGTGCGCACATAGTCTTGCTGCGTCACCTGCTCCTGATGGTGGTGGCTGATGACACCCACGGCCTGCAACTGCAGCGGGATGTCATCCGGCGCCAGTTTGCGCTCCAGCGCCCACATCAAACCCAGGAAGGCGGTAATAGACGGGAACCCGTGCGTCAGCGGGCTGGAGATGGCGTTGGCGTTTTGCACGCGCAGATGCGGCAGGACCAAGATGGCTTCTGGTTTCATCGCGAGTCCCTTTGGCCATCGATGCGCCTGCGTTGCTCTGCCAATGTTTCGCGCCAGCCATCGTCCTTGACCAGCAGCGTACGCTGCCATTCGCGGGCCTCGACGTCGCCCACCGGCAACTGGCCTGCCAACTTGGCATTGAGCCAGTTGGCAAAGAACCTGCCAATGGTATTGGGCCAGTCCATCCATCGCCATTCCTTGGCAAAGTCGTCTTCACCGGGCAGTTCGGCGCGCAATGGGTCCAGCCACAGTTGTTCTGCACGCGCCAGCTTGTGGAAGCGCTCATCGTCCCGCGTCCAGCCTGGGGCCAAGCTTTGCTGCAACTTGGTTGCCAGCATGACCAACTCATCCACCAGCTTTTCAATATCAGCTGCGCGGCGCTCGCGCGTCGCTTGATTGGGCCGTGGGTCGCGTTCCAGAAAGCGGCGCAGGGCGCGCACTGTATTGCGCACCCCAGGCCGCTCGGGGTACAGGTGCTTGAACACCGAATCGGTATTCACCGGCAGGCGCTGCCTGCGAGGCTGCCAGATGGGGGGCAACGAGGCCAGCAAATAGTTCACCCCACCGCGCTCGCTATTCAATTGGCTGATGTTCAGCGGCTTTGTTCCACCCATCTTCTGCACGGCCAGCCCGGGGTAGTCGACAAACACACCGCCATGCGCCCTGCGCTCACGCCGTGCCTGGCGCGCGGCCTTGTTGGCCTCACCAAAGCGGGCCTCTTGCACCTGGGCATGTACACCGTGGGCCAACGAAGTGGCAAACAAGGGGGCCAGCAACTCGTAGCTATCGTCTGCGCATGCGTCACTGCCCGTCAGCCAATACAGTTGCTTGGCCCGTGTGTGTGAGCTGGTCCGGTCAGAACGGGGCTGCGTCAGGCGGAGCAAGGCATTGCGCAAGGTCTTGGCCTGCGTCGCGTCGCCATGCAATGCCCGCAGGGCGGATGCGTCTTCCTCCTGTAGTGCAGTCAGCAGGCTGCGCCCATTCACTTCCAACTTCAGGAACTTGTACACATCCAACGCGGCTGCATTGCCCACCACATCAAAATCAAAGGCATTGCCCAGTGCATGGCTGCCCAACTCGGACAGTGTGGGCAGGCTGCTTGGCTCCGCATAAAGCTGGGTGCCGCGGGCGTCGGGGTGGATCGGCTTGAGGGAATGGGTGACGGCCTGGATTTGCTGTACCCGCTGCGCGGCGTCTTCAATCCAGGCCGCCGGCTGGTACCGTGCGCGCAGTCTTTCACGCTCCGGGTCGTCTTCCTTGAGCTTGTCCAGCTTTGTCTGCAAGCGCTCCTGAATAAACGCTTGTACTGCGGCCTGGAAGCTGCTGTACGCAGGGGCGTCAGTTTCTGCCATGGAACTCGCTCTTCTCTTTGGGTGGGTGCTGATCCGAATCAATCTCCATGTGTCTTCTCCTTGGTGAATCCCAGAATGTCGTGGTAGACCCAGCCCAGTTGGCTGCGGGGCTTGGGCAGGCTGAGCACAGCGTATTTTTCTGCGCAGCTGCGCAATGGTATTCCCTCTGAATGGGCCAAGGCGGTCAATTCATTCACCAAGGAGACTTTCAGCCAAGGGGCAATGCCCGGGCCCATGCGAATCTCCTTCAATCTCTTCAACTTTTCCTCTGCCGGCGCATAGAGCTTTCCTGCTGCTTTCCGGGTATCCGTCACCATGTGCAGAAGCAGATCGTTTTCGTCCTCGTCCGGCAAAAAGGCCACGTCCACCCGCGCTGTTGAATCGTCACGAAACCGCTGGTACTGCGGCAACAGTCCCGTCAACCACAAGCACTGCCCGCTGTGCCAATGCAGCGTTGCATTGCGCAGCGGGGGCGTGAAGAACTTGCCGCTTGGCGCTCGGGGAAGCATGGTGTCGCGCATGCGCTCGTGTTCCAGATCGATCCATTTTTGTCTTGGTTTGGGCTTTTCCGCAGCCACGACACGGGGGCGGGCGTCGATGGCGAAACCCGCTGGCGGGGACTCCAGCAATTGCGTCAAGCCATGTCCTTCCAGATAAAAGCGCCAAGCGGAGTCGTGCGGTTCCTGGCCGGTCGGTTTGTCTGCCTTGGGGTCCACGCGATTCATCTCGAATCCCGGCCTGCAAAATGCCGCCTCGCCGGGGCGTTCGCAGGCGCGCAGGTTGCTGTCGAGCACCGTCATGTTGACGGCGCTGACGGCGCCGGGCCGGTGGCGGCGCACGCGGCCGGCCAGTTGTATTAGCGAGCGCATCGACGATGGCTCTACCACGGCCCAGTCGTAGTCGTGGTCGCGGCCCACTTCGGTGACCGGGCTGCCGAGCACGACGAATAGATGGTCTGGTTCCGGGTGCGCGTCCAGCAGTGCACGAATTTCGGACCGGTGCAGCACCGGATCGGCACCGCCCGGCGGTGCACGGCGGTCGAGCAGGGTGTCGAGCCGTCGTTCGATGGCCGAGCGGACCAGCAGCGGAAACTGCGCGTGGTAGACGCACAGGTGCAGGCGCACGCCGGGCGCCGGCGCGCCCTGGCGGTAGATCGCCCGGGCCACGTCGAACAGCGGATCGATGTTTGCCATGCGGATCAGGCCCAGGCTCACGCGCTTGCCGCTGTCGGGGGCCAGGCCATGGTTTTGTGGCCGCTGGTGCAGGTCCCATGCGCACTGGAGCACGAAACGGGCGAAATCCTCGCGCCGCGCGGCTTCGTCCATGGCGCCCCATGGCGTGGGCAGTGCGACGATCTGGCCTCGGCGGCGCACCTCGGCCTTGGCCAACTGGGCCACGCGCTTTTCCGCAAAGCGGGTGTGGGCCATGTGGAAGGCCGCGCCATCCGGGCAGTCCTGGGCGCTCTGGTGGAATTCGTCGATCCACAGACAGCATACGTTGACGGGTTCGTCGGGGCGCTGGCTGCGGTGCTGCTGGAGAATCGCGCGCCCCTCGCGGTAGGCCAGATACAGGCCCTGGACCAGCGCGGGCGGCAAGGTGGCCGATGACAGCAGCAGGCGTGCGCCCAGCAGTCCGGCCCAATGCACCAGGCGTGTGAGCGCGGGCAGGTCGGCCATGTCGAAGTCGTCGGGCTCGTCCAGCACCAGGTCGCCGGTCATCAGGCGCAGCATCGGAGCAATCTGGCGGCCGCCGCGCAGGCTCTCGGTTGCGGGCGTGAGGTGGTCTACGGTGCAGACCAGCAAGGGCGCGGTCAGCAGGGAGCGCAGCAGCGGGTCGTCGCTCAGGCGTTCCAGCAGCGGGTGCTGCGCGTGGCCCTCGAACAGCACCTGCCCGCCTTCGTCGAGCAGGGCCTGGCACGATGCGGAGCCGGTGCTCTCGGCCTGCTGCTCCCAGTAGTCGAATAGCGCACGGCTGGCGCTGCCGCCCACCCGGATCGCGAGTTGCTCATCCGACAGGCCCAGGTCTTTCTGAAAGCTGCGCCCGGTTTGCAGCGTGAGCGTGCGCAGGCCGATGGCAAAGGCGCAGCGCAGGCCGGTGGCCGGGTCGGCCAACGCATTCATGATGCGTGCGTTGCCCAGGGTCTTGCCGCAGCCGGTGGAGGCCATGTTGACGATGAACGCGCCCTGGGCCTCGGCCCGGTGGCGCACGCTGGCGGCCAGGTCGGCGGCCTTGTCCTGCCACTGGAACCGGGCGCTGCTGCTGCGTTTTTTCAGGCCGCGGTGGTTTTGCAGTGCGGGCAGGCTGCGCGCCAGTGTGGGCAGGGACCGGGCGATCCGCGTGGCATGGGCCTGCACGCCCAGCAGGTGCTCGTCCAGGGTTTGGTTGAAGCTTCCCTGGCGCGGGGCGGGCGCGTGTTGGCTGCCCCCGTTCTGGCGTGTGTTCGCGTACAGCGGGTACTGCGCGTTCAGGTAGGGCGCACGGCGCGCCGTGTCCTCGATGCGGGAGTAATGGTGGTCCGCCAGCATCAGGCACAGGCGCGAGACGTGCATGGTGAATGGGTCATGCAGCGCGGGGCGTTGCGCGCCGGGGGCGGCGAGGCCTTGCAGTTTTTCCGCGTAGCGCGCGGCTTGCTTGCGCCAGGACAGCAGGCCCACGGGCAGACCATGCGCAAAGCGCCAGTAGGCGCCTATCTGTGCGGGCGCCAAGTCTCCGCGGGGCTCGTTCCAGTCGGCGTTGACCCGGGCCAGCAAGTCGTGCAGCTCGTTCGCATTGACGAACGGGAGGCGCGCACCGAAGCGAAGGTATTCCGAGCCCGAACGGGACGCTTCGGGTTCGTCGTCGGGCGCGTTGCGGTTGTTCTTGACGGGTTGGCAGGGCAGGCGATGGTGCGTGAGCACCAACCAGGCCACTGCCCGCGCGAGCGGCGGGAGCTTCGCAAAGGGCGGGCTCTGGTCCGCTGCCTCGTCCAGGCCATCGCGCAGCAATCGCCCGCGGTCCAACCACAGGGCTTCAAACGACGGCCCGTCCTGGCCCTCTTGCGCGCAGGTGGCCAGGCGCGCCAGCCAGCCCGCATCGTCATCGCTGCCCACAAGCGCCTGGAACAGCCGCACCGAAACCCATTCGTGCCGGTAGTGGTTGCGCTCCAGGCAGCCGGGGTTGCGCAGTCGGTCCTGGAACGCCTGCGTGGCCTTGCCCAGGTCGTGCATCAACGCCGCCAGGGCGGTCAGCGCGCTCATCAGGGGCAGGTGGTGCCAGGTGCGCTCATCCTCGGCGCGCAGCAAGTTGCTCGTGCTGGTGTTGGTGGGCACGGCGCCTTCGGCGTTGAACTGCCGGCCGTCGCCTGCGATCCACAGCAGTTCGCTGTGGTTCAGGCCACGAATCCAGTGGCAGGCGACGGCGGTGTTCTTGCGCGCCGTCTTGCGCAGCAGCCTGCGCACGGTGTCCAGTCCGTCCGCGGTGATCGGGGTTTGCCAGGTGCGCTCGCCACGCCGTTCGGCAAATTGATCGAGGATGCGGCGGGTCTCCGTCAGGGCCCGTTTGCTGCATTGCGAGATGAAGAGCACGTTCATGGTGCGGGGCCCTGCGTGGTGGCGTGTTGCGCAGTTTCCTGCATGGCGTGTTGCGCAGTTTCCTGCATGGCGTGTTGCGCAGTTTCCTGCGCAATGGTCTTGAGCGTGTCGATCATGAAATCCAGCGATTCGCTGCGGGTCAGGGTTTCGATGCAGCGCTGCCGAAACTGTTGCTCGTCATCGCCGCGCATGGCGGACAGAAAGGACTGCGGCAGGATGGCAGCGTCCTTGACCAAGTCTGCGGCATCGAAGACCAGTCCGCCGCGCCGCATCTTTCCGTGCAGTACCGCCAAGCCATGTGGGAGCCCCAGCACCCAGGTGGCCGTGGCCCCGAGTCCGTAAGCCAGGTAGTTGCCATGGTCGAGAAAACGATTCGCCGGGTCCGTTCCGGTGCCGCGTTTGGCGCGGCTGAAGTCGCCGTAGCCGGTGGTGTCCACTGCCAGCTTGAAAAGGGCCTTGGTCAGGCGTGCCTCGTCGGTGAGCAGCGCCGTGGTGTCGGGTGCCGTGGCAATGAGCCGGATAAATTGCTCGACCAGTTCGTGCAGGCGCTGCGCATCGACTGCGAATCCGGCGTCCCGCAGGGGCCGCGCAGTCCATTGCGTTCGCAGCCGTTGCAAGCGCTGCGTCTGCAAGGCCTTGGCGGCCATGAGGCGCAGGTCGTCGTGGAACCAGAAGCGCACCCAGGCTTGCAGGTATTCGGTGGAGCGGTATTCGGATTGCGGGGCGAACCACGCGACCTCGATATCGACCTCATTCGCGCTGAACAACGGCGTGCCCCCGCCGCCGGCGAATCCGACGAGCACGCCCGCC
>NZ_AFAL01000497.1 GCF_000193225.1 Verminephrobacter aporrectodeae subsp. tuberculatae At4
GAAGGCCGCCGCCGTGAGGTCGAACAGGCCCGGCGCCGGCGTGTTCAGCAGCGCCCCCCAGTCGGTGGCACGCAGGCCCGTGAGCGCGCGCAGCTGCGAGCCCAGGATCAGCAGCGCAGCCGCCTGCGTAAAGCCGCTGAGCACCGGCGAGGTCACCAGATTCAGCAGCCAGCCAAAGCGCACCAGGCCCAGCACCAACTGCAGCAGGCCCGAGAGCAGCGCGATCCACGCCGCCAGGGCCACCCATTGCGCGCTGGCCGGTTCGGCCAGACCCGTCAGCGATGCCCCGATCAACAGGCTGGTCAGCGCCGTGGGGCCCACGCCCAGGCGGGTGGACGAACTGAACAGCACCGCCACCAGCGTCGGGATCAGCGAGGCGTAAATCCCCGTGACCAGCGGCATGCCCGCGAGCGCGGCGTAGGCCATGCCCTGCGGCGCAAGCATCAGGCCCACGGTCATCCCGGCCCAGAACTCCCCTTTGAGCAGATTCCGGTCGGGACGGGGCCAGGAAAGAAACGGCAGCCAGCGGGCCAGTGAAGACGGCATCATGGTCATGGCCCGATTGTCGCGTGGCGCCATTTCGCTCAACCCCCCGCCCTGAGCGCACGCCTGCGCAGGGACTCGATGGCGGGCGTGGCCTCGAAGTGCTTGAGCAGCCTGGCCTTTTGTTCATCCAGCACGGTGGACGCTGCGATCATGTCGGGCCAAGCCGCATAGGCTTTGCGCACAGTTTCCTTGACGATGGAATTCACCATGGGCTCCAGCAGGCCTGGAACCTCATTGCAGAGCCGCCGAATCACCTGGGGCGATACCCGCGCATGCCTGGGCCCATCGGGCGTGAAGCCCAACGCGTGGCCCCGACCAGACAGGTAGGCGGCGTAGGCCACCACGTCGTATGCAGGGGACAGTTCGGGCGTGCTCCCATCGCGGTACAGCAGCCCGTAGTTCTTGAGGTGGCCGTCGAAGTTGCCAAGCAAATCGTTGACCACGATACGGCGCAGCATCTCGTACCCGGCCTCCAGCCCAAGCTCTGGCGTTTGCACCAGGATGCGCAGCATGGTTGAGTAAGTGGCCAATGGATGGCTGTACTTTTGCTCGGGTGGAACGCCGAGGATCTGGGCGAAGTCCTCGCAGTGGATGTGTTTGGTTCCATCCCGATCAAAGCGGCGCACCGCCAGAAACTGCTTGCCTTCACCGAGCACGAAGGGCTGATCGGCGTCGATGTTCTCCAGGGGCGCCAACTCCACCTCGCAGACATGCACTCCTGCGACAGCCGCAAGCTGCATGGAGAGTTCTTCCACCCGGGGCAAGAGCGGGTACTCCACCGTGGGCAGCTTGGCAATGATGTGCACCCCGCGCGGGTTCTTGGTTCTGGCCACGTAGCGCCCAGCAGCTTGCACCAGCGAGAGCTTTGGCTGCACCCCGGAGAGCGAGGTCGCTTCGGGCAGCGCAACGGGCGTGACGGTGGGCTCCAGTGTGTCGTTGTTTTGGGTGACGACTCGGGCCACACTCTGCTTGTCCAGCGGTGCTTGTTCGACGCAGACGGCCCCTGGCAGGTCCGTGCCGCAGAGGCTGAGCAAACCGAAGTCATCGCCCTTGTCCAAGTTGCCGATCTCCTCCAGATGGCGGCGCAGGAGCCCCTCTGGCAGGAGGTTCTGGAAGAAGATGGGCAGATTCTCGCCCTCGCCATTGAAGAACGGCTGGACGATGTATTCCGCCAGAAACATCGCACGGGCGTGTGCGTCTGCCACACGGGCGTTCTGTGAGAACACGGGGGCTGCTCCATCACTCCAGTAGTCCGGATCCGGCACCAGGCGCGTGATGGCCGTTCGGCCGGTTCCGTACTGGTACAGCTGGCCCACGAAACGCTTGCGCGTGCCGAGGAACACATGGAGGGCGCGGTATTGCATGGGGGCGTTCCTCTACAGGCCCTGCTGGGCGGTATCCAGCCCGATACGAGCGATAGGGGCAAGGAGGGAGCGGTGCGTCATGGAGTTTCCGGGGAATGGAAGGGGGTGCAGAGCGGTTGCGCGGGGCTACTTGCCCGGAGTGAACGAAACGCCTGATCGCAAGCCCAAACGACGCTCCACGTCGGACAGTACGGTTCGCTCGGCCCGTGGGCCCCCCGAGAGCGATGGGGCCGCTTCCTTTGGCACGAGCACGAGTTCCAGGCCCAGCTCCGAGGCAATCGCCATGGCGTTGGTCAAGCGAGGCGCTGTCTCGCCGGCCAGGATCTGGCGCACGGCTTGCGGGGTGAGCCCCGTCCTGAGGGCCAGTGCGTTGGCAGTCAGCTTCCGGGCCCTTTGGGCGAGCGCAAGGGCAGTGGAGAACTCATTCAGGGTACGCATGGTGATTTAACTAACGTTTTCCATGAAAACACTGGTTTTATATTCTGCATACAGCAAAAGCTCAAGCGCTATTTAAGTGTCTTTCCTCATAAAAACGACACTTAACTTGCTATTGCGTCTGCGGCCACCATGGCCATGGGTGAATCCGCGCGACGCGTTGCGGGCGTACAGTCAAGTCTCTGTCGAAGTCATCCACCGCAACACGAGGAGTGAAGCATGAAGCCATTGAAAATTTCCGCGCATCCCGCACGCCGCGTTGCCAGCACCCTGGCCGTGGGCGCCGTGGCACTGGGCCTGACTGCCTGCGACAAGGGGTCCGGCGTGAACCAGCAGTTGGACTCCGCCGTCGAAAAGGGCGAGCAGGCCGTCGCCGACGCCCGTAGCAAGGCCGAGGATGTCATGCAAAACGCACAGGACCAGCTGGAGCAGGGGGCGTCCAGCGTCAGGGGAACCATCGACGACGTCGGCATCACCGCCCGGGTGCACGCCGCACTCGCCGAGGACCCCGAACTGCGTGCCGCCGAGATCACCGTGGGCACGGTCAACGGCAAAGTGACGTTGGACGGAAAGGTCCCGACGACCACGGTCCGTGACCGCGCCGAAAGCATCGCCAAGACCGTCAGCGGCGTGGCCTCGGTGGACAACCAGTTGATCGTCCTGGCGGGTTGATGCCCGCGCGCACCGGAAGAGATCGCAGGCAGGCAGCCAGCCTGCGCATCGAATATCCCCTGTAACCATCTCCCCTATTGCTTGACGCAGCCAAGCGAGGCATTTACAACCCGACCATGCCCCTCAACTACTATTGCGTGCCCACCTCGCTGGAGTACTTTGCATCGCTGGTGCAAAGCGACGATCACTTTCCGCTGCTCGAAGCTGCGGCCAGTCTGGCGCAGGACGAGTACCCGGAATTCGACGTGCAGCAGCTGCTGGGCGATATGGACCAACTGCTGGCCCGCGCCAAGCGCCGCCTGCCGGGGGATGCCCCCGCGCTGCTGCGGCTGCGCACGCTGAACCAGTTCTTTTTTTCCGACCTGGGCTTTGGCGGCAACGTCAACGACTACTACGACCCCGAGAACAGCTACCTCAACGCCGTGCTGCGCACGCGCAGGGGCATTCCGATCTCGCTCGCCGTTCTCTGGATGGAACTGGCCCAGGGCCTGGGCCTGCACGTGCAGGGCATCGGGTTTCCCGGCCACTTCATGGTCAAGGTCCTGCTGCCCAAGGGGCAGGTGGTGCTGGACCCGGTCTGCGGCCAATCCTTGAGCCGCGAAGAACTGCTCGAGCGGCTCGATCCCTACAAGCGCCGCAACGGCCTGGCGGACGACTGCGAACTGCCGCTGGGGCCGTTCCTGGACGCGGCCACGCCGCGCGAAATCATCGCGCGCATGCTGCGCAACCTCAAGGAGGTGCACCGTGCGCAGCAGGATTGGCAACGCCTGATCGCGGTGCTCGACCGGCTCATCGTGCTGCTGCCCAAGGCATGGGGCGAGCGGCGGGACCGGGGGCTGGCCCACGCCGAGCAGGGCAGCATTGCGCAGGCCGTGGCCGACCTCAGGGTCTACCTGGACCACGCCCGGAGCGGGCCGGACATCGACCTGGTTGCGAACCACTTGCGCGCACTGCGCAGCGCCAGCGGGTAGAGACCGCTGAAATCGGAAAATCCATCCGCGCTCAGTTCTGTTCCCACGGGGGTGTGGGCAGCCAGTGCGATCGGAGAAATTCGATAAAAGCCCGGATCTTTGGTGACTGGTAGCGCCCCGGCATATGCAGGATGAACAACGCGTTTCCGGTGGAACCCTCTACCCGGTATTCGGGCAGCACGCGGTGCAGGCGGCCATTTTTCAAGTCCGCTGCCACGGCATAGCGCGGCAGTAGCGCGACGCCCATTCCGGCCAGCGCCAGTTCCCTGGCCGCCTCGCTGCTGTTCACCGACAAGGAACTCGTCACGCTGACCGCATGGGCGATACCGTCCCTGAGCAAGCGCCAAGTCGTGTGCCGATTCCGAAACCCATAAAAGAGGCAGTTGCGCCCCGCCAGATCCTCCGGTTGACGAATCACCGGGGCCTGCGCCAGCGTGCCGGAAGCCGCGACCAGCACATGGCTCAGGTCGCACATTCTGGCCGCCGACAGGTGCTGGGGCGGCTCGTCGCAGAGGCGGATCAGAAGATCAAAACCCTCCTCGACCAGGTCCACCGAGCGATCGAGCAGACAAAGCTCGACCTGGACCTGCGGATAGCGCCGGATGAACTCAGGCAGCAGGGGAACCAGCTGGAGACGGCCAAAGGCCACCGAGGTGCTGATGCTCAGCACACCCGAGGGGACAGCGAGGAAATGCTCGACATCCGACCGTACCCCGTCCAACTCCTGAACGATGCGTACCGCACGGTCATGGATGGCCCGCCCCACGTCCGTAAGGCTGACATGCTGGGTGCTTCGATTCAGCAGCCGCAGGCCCAGGCTGCGCTCCAGGTCGCGCAGCTGGCGGCTGATCACCGCCTTGTCCTGATCCAGCGCACGCGCCGCCGCCGAGATCCCACCGCACTCGACGATTTTGGCAAAGGTAAGCATCCAGCGTGCCGTGCTCAGGGTGCGGTGTGGGGCAGCCATTGTTGTTCCTGCGTCAACAGGCAATTGATGTTCCGGAGGTTTCCGGAGGGTAGCGAAGTCTACAGAATGGGCCTCGATGAGTCGCGTGATCACCACGGTTTTGATTGAAGAGGAACACCATGACGACAGCAAGCCTTGCAGGTCGAACCACCGACCACCCCTATTTCTGGCCTACCGTGTTCATACTCATGTGGAGTTCCGGATACGTGGCCGGGAAAGTGGGCCTGCCTTACGCCGGACCATTCACCTTGATATCCATGCGATTCGCCAGCGCAGCGCTGATATTGCTGCTTGTATCGATAATCACAGGGGCCTCGTGGCCTTCCAGACCAAAGGATTATCTGCATCTGGCCGCAGTCGGCCTGCTGGTGCAGGCCTTGCAATTTTCAGGTTTGTACCTGGGACTGAGCCTGGGCGTGGCGGCAGGGACATCGGCCGTCATGGTGGGAATGATGCCGATCTTTACCGCGATTGGCGCCATCGTCTTTCTGGGCGAGAAAGTCAGTCCCAGGCAAGCGCTTGGATTCTTGGTCGGCCTGCTGGGTGTGGCCCTCGTCGTGGCGCACAAGATGGGCGTCAGCGACGCGCAGTGGGGCGGTTATCTTGCCATTTTGGCGGCACTCGCCGGCATCACGATCGGAACGCTGTATCAGAAGAAATTCTGTGTGGGTATCGATCTGCGCACTGGTGGATTCGTGCAACTCACCGTCGCCAGCTTGGTTGCAGTTCCCATGGCCTTGTTCGCCGAGGAATTCAGGGTCATCTGGACCGCTGAAGTCATGGGCTCCATTGCATGGCTGAGCCTGATCAACTCCATCGGAGCGGTAAGCGTGCTGTTCATGCTGGTGCAACGTGGCCAAGCCAGCCAGGTCGCCGGCCTGTTCTACCTGATTCCCTCGGTCACGGCGGTCATGGGCTATCTGGTCCTCCATGAAACACTGACCCCATTGCAGGCCGTGGGATTCGCTGTCTCGGCAATAGGCGTTTACCTGAGCACCCGGAAAACCCCCTGAACAGCCCCCTGATTCAGCGGCGCTCCACGCTCAGCGCCACGACGCCGAGGTCACGAAATGCAGAGGCAAGCTGGCGGCCCCGATGCTGAGACTCAGGTTGCCGGGCAGCACCGCCATGCCCGCAGTCCGCATCAGGACATGCATTCAGCCGCCGAGCGTGACGTTCGCGTCCTTGATGACCTTGCGCCAGAGGATGCTCTGCGCGGCGAGCAGGTCGCCGAAATCCTTCGGGTTGCCGTAGACCATCTGTATGCCCAACTGCATCATGAGCTTGCCCACGTCGGGCTCCTGCAGCATGCGCTGGATTTCGCCCGAGAGTTTGTCGACGATGGGCCTGGGCATGCCCGCGGGGGCGACGATGCCATACCATGTGCTGCCCTCATAGCCGGGCACGGCGGAGGACAGCGGCGGGATGTCCGGTGCCAGCGGAGTCGCACCGGGCGTGGTCACGCCGAGCGCGCGCAGTCTGCCGGCACGGATGAACGGCAGAGCGCCAGGCAAGCTATTGAACGACAGCGGAATCTGCCCGCCGACCACGGCAGACGCGGCCTCCGACGACCCCCTGTAGGGCACATGCCGCAGTTTGACGCGCGCTTCGGTATTGAACATCTCGCCGAGCAGGTGGTTGAACGAGCCGACGCCGACAGAGCCGTAGTCGATGCCATCCGGGTTCTTCTTCGCCATGGCGATCAGTTCGGCCGTGCTCTTGGCCTCGAAATCCGGATGCGCCACGAGCACGAATGGACCGCGTCCCAGCAGTGCGACGGGCGTAAAGTCCTTCAGGGCGTCGTAGCCGGCCTTCTCGTTCAGTGCGGCATTGATGTTGTGCGACGGTGAGGTAAAGAGCAGCGTGTAGCCGTCGTTGGCTGCCTTGGCCACGTAACGGGTTCCGATCAGGCCACCTGCGCCGACGCGGTTCTCTATGACCACCGGCTGTCCCAGCGCAATCGATAGCCTGGGCATGATGAGCCGGGCCAGCGAATCCACGCCCCCGCCGGGCGCCTGTGGCACGACGATCACGATGGGCCGGCGCGGGTAGGCCGCGTCATTGGCAACGGCCACGATGCTGGCCAGGCTGAGGGCCACAGCAGGGCCGATGCGGCGGATCGATTGCGGAATGGACATCGGTGGTTTTCCCGGCAGCGCCATGCCGCCTGATCGAGGTTTGAGGGGTGGGGTTTGGGGGTTGGCAATGGGGATGCGGCCGCGCCCCATGCGGGCGTTCATTCGGCCACAGCCATGCCGCGGACGAAGCGCCGCAGAAACAACGCGCATTCGCGCAGTTGGTCGAGCGCCACGAACTCATCGGCCTTATGCGCCTGTTCGATATCGCCGGGGCCGCAGATCACGGCCGGAATGCCGGCTGCCTTGAACAGACCGGCTTCGGTCCCGTAGGAGACCTTGCGCTTGTCGTGGTCCTGCGTCAGCGTGCGCACCCGCTCCGTGATGGCGCCTTCTTGCGCGTCGTCGAGCGCTGGTGCGACGGAGATCTTGGAAAACTCGATGCGCGCGTCCGGGTGCTCGTCGCGCATGCGGGGCACGAGCACGTCGTGCGCGTAGGACTGGATCTGCCGGATGATCTCGCCGGCGTTCACAGTCGGCAGGTTGCGCACCTGGAACGAAAACTCGCACAGCGAGGGCACTACGTTGTTCGCGATGCCGCCGCTGATCATGCCGGTCTGGGCCGTCGTGAAGGGCACCTCGAAATGCTGGTCGTATGGCCCTTCGGCACGGTACTTGTCCGCAAGGTCCCGAATGAAGCAAATCATGCGCGCCGCATATTCGATGGCGTTGACACCCTGCGGCGTCAGCGACGAATGGACTGCGTGCCCGTGAACATGGCAACGGTACAGGTTGATTCCCTTGTGCGCCACCACCGGTCGCATGCCGGTTGGCTCGCCGATGATGCAGCCCTCGGGCAGGACGCCGCGCGCCTGCAAGTCCATGATCATCAGCGGCGCGCCCGCGCAGCCTACTTCCTCGTCGAACGAAAGGGCAAGGTGCAAGGGCCTTGCGAGCCGCGTGGCCTGCATCTCGGGAAGCAGCGACAGCGCAGTGCCGATGAACCCCTTCATGTCGCACGCGCCACGCGCATAGAGCTTGCCGTCGCGCGTGGTGGCCTTGAAGGGATCCGAGTTCCAGGCTTGGCCGTCCACGGGAACCACGTCGGTGTGGCCGGACAGCACGATGCCGCCCGTGGTGCTGCCGTCGTGAGCGGGCAGCGTGGCGAACATGTTGGCCTTGGTGCCCGATGCGTGGTACGTCAGCACGGGCTCGACGCCCAAGCTGCGCAAGTGGTCGCGAACGGTTTCGATCAGCCCGAGGTTGGAGTTGCGGCTGGTGGTGTCGAAAGCGATCAGTCGCTCGATCCAGGGCATGGCCGCGATATCGGTGCCTGCCGGCGGTGGGACATCCGTCATGTGATCTTCTCTCCGGGTGGCGCTGGGATTGGCATGGAGTATGCGAGCGCTCTGCTCAAGGAAAAAGCGATTTAAACTATCCCGGTCACTGGAAGAAAATTCATGTACTCGCGCCCCATGGAACGAACCGGATTCAGAGTCTGCTCCTGCGCGCAAGGGGTGGGGGCATGCTGAGCTTCAAGCAACTTGAGGCGATCTACTGGGCGTCGCAGCTTGGCACCTTCGCTGCGACCGCGGAAAAGCTCCACGCAAGCGAATCGGCCATCTCCAAACGCATCACCGAGCTCGAAGGCGTGTTCGGCGTGCCATTGTTCGACCGCACGCTGCGCAGCGCGCGGCTCACGCGGTGCGGCGAAGAGGTCGTCGAGACCGCGCGCGCCATCCTCGATCTGCGCAACCAGCTGTTCGACCGCATGGGCAAGGCGGAGCTCGCCATACGCCGCTTTCGCGTCGGCGTGACCGAACTCGTGGCGCTCACTTGGCTGCCAAGGCTGGTGGAGGCGTTCCAGCGGGAATACCCCGGCGTGTCGCTCGAACCCGAGGTGGACCTGAGCCTGGTGCTGTGCGCAAAGCTCTCTGCCGGAGCCATCGATTTCGCCATCGTTCCCCCGGTGTTCCACGAGGCCACGACGCGTGCGGTGGCGTTGAACGACTTGGAACTTGTGTGGGTCTGCCGGCCGGGCCTGGTGCCCGCCGGACGGGCGTTGTCGCTGGCACAGCTGGCGCAGTACCCGGTGCTGGCGCAGGCCGGCAAATCGGGCGTTGACGCGGTATACGACCAGTGGTTCCAGAAGAAGCGTGTGGTGCTGCGCAAGATCTACGCCGGCAATAGCCTGGTGTCGCTCGCTTCGCTCACCACCTCAGGCATTGGCGTCAGCTATTTGCCGGCGCTGTACTTTCGCGATCTGATCGAACGCGGCCAGTTGCAGGAAATTGCGCTGAAGCAAGCCCCGCCGCCGGTTCCTTACTACGGCATCTTCCGCGCCAACGACGAGGCGGCCGGCTTCAGCGAGCGCTTTGCGCAAATCTGCGTGCGCGTCTGCGATTTCGCGAAACCAGCCGAGCTCGCGGTCGCAGGCCGCTTGCGTGCGAGCCAACGCGGGCGACCGAAACCCTGAATAAAGTTCAGGTGGTCCCGTTCCATCAAATCGCTTTTATTCCCACCGGGAATCCACTACCTTTCGGCACCGGCACCGGCAATGGAACATCAGAAGATGAACGGACTCACGATCGCGGAAAAGATCCTGTCGCGGGCCGCGCGCAGGGCGGTGCGCGCCGGCGATATTGCCATCTGCACACCGGATCTGGCGATGGGGACCGATGGCTCCATCCCGATGGCGCTCGACTGCCTGGACCAGATGCTGCCGGGCGCGGCCCCGTTCTCACCCTCCACGCTCGTGTTCGCATTCGACCACTACGACGCCACGTCTGGCGCGGGGGCCCAGGCGCTTCAGCAGCGGGCGCGCCGCTTTGCGCAAGTCCACGGCATTGCGGTCGTTGAGGTCGGCGAAGGCATCGGGCATCAGTGCATCCTGGAATCGGGTGCGGCGCGGCCCGGGCGCTTGATGGTCGGCGCCGACTCGCACGCCACGTCCTACGGCGCGGCGAACGCGTTTGCGACCGGCATCGGCTCGTCGGACCTCGCGGGGATCATGTTGTGCGGCCAACTCTGGCTCAAGGTGCCCGAGTCGATGCGCGTGGTGGTTTCGGGGAACTTGGCGCCGGGCGTTTGCGCCAAGGACATCGCACTGACGCTGGCTCGCCGCATGGGCTCCGATGGCGCCAACTACCGCGTACTGGAGTTTCAGGGGCCGGGCGTGGCCACGCTCGACATGGACGACCGCATCGTGCTGGCCAACATGGCGGTCGAACTCGGTGCCAAGGCCGGCATCTTTCCGTTCGACGGCACCACGCAGCAATGGCTGTCAACGGTCTTTGGCGGGCGGCCGGAGCCGGAGCACGCCGATGCCGATGCGCACTACGCCGACACGATGCACCTCGACCTGGCCAGCGTGGTGCCGCAGATCGCGTTGCCGCACCGGGTCGACAATGTGATTGATTTGCAGGATGCCCCGCCGACGCCGATCGATATGGTGTACCTGGGCACCTGCACCGGTGGCCGCGTCAAAGACTACCGCGAGGCGCTCGACGCGTTGCAGCGCTACGGCCGCATTGCGCCCGGCGTGCGCCTGGTTCTTGCGCCGGCTTCGGAGTCGGTGCGGCGCGAACTCGAGCGCAGCGGCATGCTCGAGGCCTTCGTCTCTCTGGGGGCAGAACTGCGCCCCCCGGGTTGCGGGTCCTGCTGCGGCACCTGCGGGACCGCGCCGTCCAACGGACAGAACGTGGCTTCGACGGCGAACCGCAACTTCAAGGGGCGGATGGGCAATGCCGCGGCGTCGATTTTTCTGGCTTCGCCCCGCGCGTGCGCGACGATGGCTGCAACCGGCGTGCTCTGCGCCGGCACGGTGTGGGAGTGAGCCGGTGACCCTGTTTCCCCTCGAAGGTCGCGCCCGTGTGCTCGGCAACGATGTGAGTACCGACGCCATCATCTCGTCGCGGCGCAAGAGGGAGACGATCGATCCGCAGGTACTGCGCCAGTACCTGCTCGAAGACCTCGTCCCGTCCCTTGCGGCCCCCATGCGTGCTGGCGACGTGATCGTGGCGGGCCGCAACTTCGGTTGCGGCTCGGCGATGGAGGTGGCCGTCACGGTCCCCCTGGCGGCCGGCATCCGCGCCGTCGTCGCGCAGGGTTTTGCGCGCACCTACCTGCGCAATGCGATGAATAACGGCCTGCTCGCGGTGATCGCCGACACCGAAGGCATCGCCGAAGGCGACCGCGTGCGGCTGGCGCTCGACGCATCCGGCGGGCTCTGGCTGCGGACGGCGTCGGGCGCCGACGTCCCCTGCGATCCTCCGATTGCGCCTTTCATGCTCGACATGCTGGACGCAGGCGGACTCGTTGCCTATCTGCGCGCGCGCCGCGGCTTTGGCGCCTGACCCTGCCCGTTCCCCGGTGCGACGGCACGGCAGGTGAGTCAAAGCCCTGGCTGCGACGCAGGCCGTCGTCAGCGCTCGATGGTCTTGTTCCAGCGTGCGTTCCACGCGGGGCGGTTGGCGTTCACGCTGTCCCAGTCCAGGGTCACGGCGTTCTTCAGCCACTGCTTGATTTGCGCCACCTGCGCGGCGCCCTCGCCCACGGCCGGTGCCTTGGGGTTGGTGGGAATCTGCGCGCCAAACTGCAGCACATTCGCCTGGGCCTGCGGGCTCAGCAGGAACTCGGTCAGTTTCTGTGCCAACTCGGGCGCGCTGTTCTTGGCGATCACGCACTGGCCGATCATGAGCACCACCGAGCCTTCCCTGGGCTGTACGTATTCCACCGGGATGCCCTTGGTCTTGAGCACCGCTGCGGCGGTGGGCGTCAGGGGGAACAGAGCGGCTTCGCCGGTCTGCACCATCTCGGAGATTTTGGCGGAACTGGGGATGTACTCCAGCACATTCGGGCCGATGGTCTTCGCCCAGGCGTTGAAACCAGGCTCCACGTTCCTCTCATTGCCGCCCTGGATGCGGTTGAACATCATGAAGCCATGCAGCCCGAACGATGACGAGGGGATGGACTGAAAGACCACCTTGCCCTTGTACTTGGGGTCGGCAAAGTCCATCCACGAGCTGGGGGCCGCCCAGCCTTTTTCGGCGAACATCCGGGTGTTGTAGGCGATGCCCGTCATGCCCAGGCCGACGCCGCTGGCCATGTCGTCCCGGAAGCGGGCCGTGGGGTAGATGTCGTTCAGGTGCGGGTTGGGCCGCTGTTTCTCGCACAGGCCCAGGCTGATGGCGCGCATCATCACGCCGTCGTCCAGGAGCATCACGTGCATCTGCGGCCTGTCCTTGTTCGCCTGGGCCTTGGCCAGGATATCGGACGAGGTGCCCGGCACCACCACCACTTTCACTGCGTGCAGTTTTTCGAAGATCGGGAACACATGGTGCGTGTACGTTTTCTCCATGATGCCGCCATTCATGCCGACGTAGAGCGTCCTGGTCTGCGCACCGGTGCCGCCGGGGAGCATTGCGGCGAGGGCGGCGGTGGCCAGGAGTTTGCGGCGCAGTGGCGTGGCAGGCGGGTGGAAAGCGAAGCGCATGACGGTCCTTTCAGGCAGGGGTGGGGGGCAAGGATTCGGTCAGTGCGCCGCGGGGCAGAACACGACCGGGCACCGGGGAGGCAAAGCGCGCCAGGTCGAACGCATCGATGGGCGTGCTGCTGTGTCCTTCATGCGCCAGTTCGGCGAGCACTTCGCCCACGGCGGGACCAAGCTGAAAGCCGGCCCCCGAAAACCGAAGCCATGGACGAGGCCGGGCGTGGTGCGGCTCTTGCACAGCACGGGCTGGCGGTCGGGCAGGTAGCCCTCCGTGCCGCTCCAGGTGCGGATGAGGTGTGCATTTTTGAGGGCTGGCAGCAGTTCCAGCGCCTGTACGGCCAGCGCTGCAATGGCGTGGCGTTGCGCGCGCGCGCAGTCGGCGGTGAGCGCGATGCCCGAGCCCCCGCCCAGGACCAGGTTGCCGCGCGCCACCTGGCGGCAGTAGATGCTGCCACCTTCCACCCCCAGGCTCCACGGCATGAACATGGGCAGGGGCTCGGTGACGGCCATGGCCGGGTGGGCGGAGCGCAGGGGCACGGCCTCGCCGAATTGCGCAGCCAGTGCTCCAGCCCAGGCGCCGGCGCAGTTGAGCAGCACCGGCGCGTGTACCTGCAGATGGGTGCCTGAGCGCAGCGTGAACCGCTGGCCGTCGTGCATGACTTCGTCGAGCGGCGTGCGCTCGAGAATCTGCGCTCCGGCACGCTGTGCGGCCCAGGCAAATGCGGGCGCGACCAGGCGCGGGTTGGCTTGTCCATCTTCCGGGCAGAGCGATCCACCGACCGCGCGCGCACCGAGCCAGGGGCAGCGCTCGCGCAGGCGCGTGCCTGAGAGCAGTTCGATCCCCAAGTCAAAGTCGCGGCTCATGGCGCGGTAGTTCTCCAGCGCGTGCCAATCCGCTGGGCTGCGGGCGATCTTGAAATGGCCGCTGCGCAGGTATTCACCATCGGTGCCAATCAGCGTGGGGAGCCTGGCCCAGATCTGATGCGCGCGCTGCGCCAGCGGCAACTGGCTCAGGGGACGGCCCTGGCGGCGCACGCCGCCGTAGTTCACGCCGCTGGAGCGTGAGCCGCACAGGTCCCGCTCCAGCAACGCCACGTCCATGCCCTTGCGGCGCAGGGCCAGCGCGGCGGACGCGCCCACGATGCCGCCGCCCACGATGGCCACGTCGGTGCGGATCAGGCGGTGGCTCATGCGGCTCCAGGCGCGGCGCCGTGCCGTGTCTGCGCATGGATCGGGATGGGCTTGACGGGCGCCTGCCCGCGCAGGCGACCCACCTGGTCCACGGATTTGCCGCTGGCCTGGGCCAGGATTTCGGCGGCCGCGACGGCGCACATGCGGCCCTGGCAGCGGCCCATGCCGACGCGGGTCAGCGCCTTGAGGCGGTTCATCTCGTCGACCCCCGCATCGCGTGCGCAGGCACGCAGTGCGCCGACGTGGACGTTTTCGCAGCGGCACAGTACCAGTGCGTCGGACGCGTGCGAGGCCCAGTCGGCGGGGAAGGGGAAGGCGCGCTCCAGCCCCTGGCGAAAGCCGTGCAACTGCCGCAGCTGGCGCTCCAGCGTCCGCGCCCGCGCCATGTCCGTGCTCACACCATGGTCGGCGAGCAACGCAAGGGCCGCGCGTTCGCCCGCCCACTCGGCCGCGTCGGCGCCCAGGATGGCCGCGCCGTCACCGGCCAGGTACACGCCGGGCATATTCGTGCGGCCCGCCGCATCGTGTTCGGGCAGGTGGGCGCGGTGCATGGGGTCCCAGGCAAAGCGGCAGCCCAGCAGGTCGGCCAGTTGGGTTTCCGGGCGCAGCGCGTAGCCAAGGCCGATGGCGTCGCAGGCCAGCGTGTGTTCCTGCGTTCCGGCACGCCACACCACGCCGCGCACGCGGGCATTGCCCAGCACGCGCACAGGGCGGACGCCGGTGTGCATGGGCACGCCATGCGCGCGCAGCCAGCCCATGTGGTACGCGCCCCTGGCCAGCGTGGCGGGCTGGGCCAGCATGGCGGGCACGGCGGCCAGGTGGTCCGCAAAGCGCGCGCTGTCGAGCACGGCAGTCACCTTCGCGCCTGCGCGCGCGTACTCGCAGGCCACCAAATAGAGCAGGGGGCCGGTGCCCATCAGCACCACGTTTCGGCCAATGCTGCAGCCCTGGAATTTGAGCGCCACCTGGGCGCCGCCCAGCGTGTACACGCCGGGCAGCGTCCAACCTGGAATGGGCAGCACGCGGTCGGTGGCGCCACTGGCCACGATGAGTTGGCCGTAGGGCACGGTGCGCATGGTCTGTGTGGGAGCGTGCAGCGTGTCGAGCCAGCCGCCCTGGGCGTTCCACACCAGGCTGTCGGGCCGGTAGTCGATCCGCGTTTGCAGGGCGTCGAGCGTGTCGTGCAAGGCCGTCGCGCGCGCTGCCTTGGCACCATACAGCGCCCGGGGTGGGCGCTGGAATGGCGCTGGCGCACGCCGGTAGATCTGCCCGCCGCCGCGCGCGGCCTCGTCGATCAGCATGGGCCGCAGACCATGGGCGGCCAATGCCTGCGCCGCGCGGATACCTGCCGGGCCGGCGCCCACGACCACGGGTTGCAAGGGCGGCGGCGATGTCATGCGCCCCCCGCGTCCGTGCGCAGGGCCATGCCGGGCGCAACGAAGGTGGTGCAGGCGCGCAGCCGCTCGCCGCTGTCGGTCTGCACCCAGCAATCCTGGCAGGCGCCCATCATGCAAAACCCGGCACGGGGCTCGCCGCTGAATTCATTGCGGCGGAGCTGGGCGCCGTGCGTGAGGATCGCGGTCAGCACCGTGTCGCCTTCGAGGGCGGTGGCGGGCGCGCCGTCCAGCGTGAAGGGCACGGCCCGGCGCGCGCGCTCCGCCACGCGGTGCAGCAGGGGATGGGCGGGGGACCGGGTGGAAGCCCTCATGTGCGTCCCACCAGCACGCGGTCCAGGCCGTACACGCGGTCGAGCAGCACCATGGCGCAGGCCGTCAGCGCCACCATCAGCGCCGAGACGGCGGCCATCAGCGGGTCGATCGATTCGACGGCGTGCATGTACATGCGCACCGGCAGCGTCACCGTGCTGGGCGAGGTGACGAAGATCGACAGGGTGACTTCGTCGAAACTGTTGATGAAGGCCAGCAGCCACCCGCCCGTGACCCCGGGCAGGATCATGGGCAGCGTGATGCGCGTGAACACCGTGGCCTGACTCGCGCCCAGCGACAGGGCCGCGTGCTCGGCGCTGCGCTCGAACCCGACCAACGCCGCCACCACCAAGCGCAGCGTGTACGGCGTGACGATGAGCGCGTGCGCTGCCACCAGCCAGCCGAAGCTGCCCGTGCCGCCGATGAGCGTGAACAGACGCAGCAGGGCCACGCCCAGTATCAGGTGCGGAATGATCAGTGGCGACAGGAACAGTCCGTTGAGCAAGCCCCGCCCGGCAAATGCGTAGCGCGTGAGGGCAATGCCTGCGGGCACGGCCAGCGCCGTGGCCAGCGTGGCCGATGCCAGGGCCAGCCACAGACTGTTCCAGAACGACTGCACGAAATCCGGGTGCTCGAACACCGCCTTGAACCAGCGCAGCGAAAGCGCGGTGCCGGGCAGCGTGAGCGTGTCGTGGGGCGTGAACGCCACCGCGCACACCATCAGCAGCGGCGCCAGCATGAAGCCGATGACGAGGGCGTTGAACGCCAGGGCGATGGGTCCGTTCTTTTGCATGCCGGCGTTCACCCCAGTGCTTTCCTGTAATGGCCTTCCACCAGCCGGTGGTAGCTGAGCATCACGGCCAGATTCGCCGCCAGCAGGGTGAGCCCGATGGCTGCGCCCAGCGGCCAGTTCAGCGCGTGCAGGTATTCGTCGTACACCACGGTGGCCACCATCTTCAGGCGCCGTCCGCCCAGCAGGCCGGGGATGGCAAAGGAGCTGGCAGCCAAGCCAAACACGATGAGACTGCCCGACAAAATGCCCGGCAGCACCTGCGGCAGCACGATGCGGCGCAGCGTGATCAAGGGCGTGGCCTGCAGCGACAGGGCGGCATTCTCCACCCCGGGGTCGAGCTTTTGCAGCGAGGTCCACACCGGGATCACCATGAACGGCAGCAGCACGTGCACCAGGGCCACGACCACGGCGATTTCGGTGTAGAGCATTTTTACGGGCCCGACGCCGATGCGCCGCAGCGCGCCGTTCACCAGCCCTTCGGGGCCCAGCAGCATGCTCCAGCCAAAGGCCCGCACCACCACCGACACCAGCAGCGGCGCCAGCACCACCAGCAGCAAGATGGAGCGCCAGGGAGTGCGCATGCGGCTGATCACATAGGCCTCGGGCGCGCCGATGGCAACGCAGAGCAGCGTGACCAGTCCGGCAATCCAGAAGGTGCGCCAGAAGATGGCGTGGTAGTACGGGTCGGTAAACACCTGCCTGTAGTGCGCGAGCGTGAATTCCCCGGCCTGGACGCCGGTGGCCGGGTCGAACCCGTTGAACGACAGCACGGCCGTAAGCCCCAGCGGCACCAGCAACAGCGCGCTGAACATCGCCAGCGCGGGGCCGGACAGCCACCAGGGAATGGCCCTTGCGTGCAGCAGGGTCATGGCAACGCCTCGGCCCCGGCGGTCTCGTCGGCCGGCAGCAGGCGCATGCAGTGGTCGGGCCAGTCCACGCCGGTGCGCTCGCCCTCGCTCAGTGCGTCACGGCCGTCGTTGGGGGCCAGCACCATCAGGTCGCCCACGGCAGTGCCCACACGGTAGAGCCACTGGCTGCCCAGGAAGAAGCGTTCGCGCACCTGGCCATCGATCCGTCCGGCGGGCACGCAGTGCAGCTTTTCGGGACGCAGGCTCAGCAGCACCGCGGTACCCGGAAGAAAGCGCGGGCCATCCACTTGCACAGCGAGCGGGCCCAGCGCCACGTGCGTGTGCGTGTGCGCGCCGCTGGCCGTGACGGTGCCGGGCAGCAGATTGGTCTTGCCCACGAAGGTGGAAATGAAACGCGTTCCCGGGTGCTCGTACACGCGGTGCGGGTGGCCGGTCTGCATGGCGCGGCCGGCCTCCATCACCACCACGCGGTCGCTGATGGACATGGCTTCGCTCTGGTCGTGCGTGACCATCACCGTGGTGGCGCCCACCCTGCGCTGGATCTGGCGCAATTCGAACTGCATTTCTTCGCGCAGCTGGGCATCGAGGTTGGACAGAGGCTCGTCGAGCAGCAGCACGGGCGGCTCGATCACCAGGGCGCGTGCCAGGGCCACACGCTGGCGCTGGCCACCGGAGAGCTCGCGTGGGTAGCGGCTGGCGTGCTGCTCCAGGTGCACCAGAGCCAGGGCCTGGGCCACGCGCTCACGCTGCTCGGTCTTGGGCAGCTTGCGCATTTCCAGACCAAAGCCCACGTTGCCGGCCACCGTCATGTGCGCAAAGAGCGCGTAGCTCTGGAACACGATGCCCAGGCCGCGCACGTTGGCCTTGGCATGGGTGATGTCGCGGCCGTCGAGTGTGATGCGCCCGCTGGTCACGGCCTCGAAGCCAGCCACCATTTGCAGTGTGGTGGTCTTGCCGCAGCCCGAAGGCCCGAGCAAGGAGACGAATTCCCCTTTTTCCACCGTGAGGTTCATGGCGGACACCGCACAGGTGTTGCCGTAGAACTTGGTTACGTCGGTGAGTTCGAGGAAGGACATGCTTGATTCACTCTATGGCAATAAACAGGCCAGACTGCACCGGGTATTCCATTAATCAGAATTTTCGTTCAATTCATTCCGGTCAATGGAATAATATTCCCGATATTCAAGCAATTTATTCCACGGAGTGAGGCATGGACGCAGCAAGCACAGCCACCGGCGGGGTTCCCCGGGTTTTTGCACTCATCCGGGCGCTGGTGGCGGTGCCGGCCGAAGGGGGACGGGTCACCCAATTGGCGCGTGCGGCGGGCCTGACGCAGGGCGCCACGCACCGTTTGGTGCAGTCGCTGCTCGCGGAGGGCATGGTGGAGCAGGACGGGCGCAGCAAGCGGTACCGGCTGAGCGTGGATTTCCTTGCGCTGGCCGCCAGGGCGGGCAATCCGGGTGATTTACGCAGCCTGTGCCGCCCGGTGCTGCTGCGCCTGTGCGCGAGCCTGGGCGACAGCATTTTCTTGCTGGTGCGCAGCGGGTTTGATGCGGTTTGCCTGGACCGTAGCGAAGGGGCTTTTCCCATCCGATCGTTCACCGGCGACATTGGCGGGCGCGTGGCGTTGGGCGTGGGGCAGGGGGCGCTGGCGATTCTGGCTTTCCTGCCAGAGGCCGAGCGCGAAGAAGTCATCCGCTTCAACCTGCCGCGCGTGCGGGAGTACGGCGTGTACGACGAGGTCTGCCTGCGCACCGGGATCGAGCGGGTGCGGCAGTTGGGGCACGCGGATCGCAACACGGGTTTGCTCGAAGGCATGGCGGGCGTGGCCGTGCCCATTTGCGACCGCGAGGGCCGCGCCGTGGCGGCGCTGAGCGTGGGCACCGTTGTCGAGCGGCTCAACGCCGACCGCATGCCCACGGTGGTGCAACTGCTCAAACGCGAAGCCGCCGCGCTGGGGCCCCGCATCAACCCGTTCGATGCCACGCTGCGCAGGCCTGCGCAAGGCCTGTCGGGTGCGTGAAGCGCTCCGTGGGGATCGCCTGCCGTGCCGGAGTCCTGTCCGAATGACTACCAAAATCGGCGAAAGTAAATCCTCAAATAATCAGAGGAGAAAATGCGAAATTACTTGGCGATCTTCATTCAAAGATGCCGCTTGCAGTATGCCGCAGTGACTTTGACGACGGCGTTCGCACGCTTCAACCTGGCATTGATTCTCGCCGCACTGGCTGGCGAAACCTTCCGCCTCTGTTTCGTTTGGAAAATGCTCAAGCAGGCGAGCGATGCGGCGACGTTTGGCATCGCCATGGCTGTCATGGGCTCTTTCCAGATTGCGTTTCGCCTGTGCGTCGGCTGGTTGGGGGACCGCTATGGGCCCTTGCGGGTGGTGATGTGCACATTCCTCATACAGGCGATTGTCGCGGGCACCCTCTCCGTGATGATGATCGAGGGCCACGACTCGCCGATCGCGGTCATCGCGCTACTGGGGGCGTTCGGCGCTTGCATGGGGGCACGCGATCCGGTTTCCTTGGCGGCCGTGGCAAGCCTCGTGCCCACCCATTGGGTGACCAAAGCCATGGGATTGCGGGGCGCTGTCTCCAGCGCCACGTCGGTCATCGGCCCGGTGTTCGCGGGCATCGCACTGGCCGTGCTGGGTGCCGATGGGGGTGTGCTCAGCAGTGCATCGTTGCTTTTTCTCACGGGGCTGTTTTTGATGGGGGTCGGGAATGGCGCAGACACTCGGTTATCTGGCGAAACCCTGTCGAGTGCCGCGTTCATCTCCACTTGGGTGCAGCAAACCGTGGGCAGCCTGCGCATATTCGTCAGGCTTCGAGCCGACTTTTATCTTTGCCTTGTGACTTGCGCGGTGAATTTCGTCCTGCCGGCGCTATTCAGCATCGTGATCCCCTTTCTGGTGATCCACGTATATCGACTTCCACCGTCGCTCATCGGCCTGTTCGATTTCTTTTTCGCGCTGGGCATGGTGGTTGGTGGATGCTTGGTCGTCGGCTGGACGAATCGCACCTTCGGCAAGCGCAATGCGATCGGGATCGGGCTGGCCAGCACGGCAATCCCGCATTTCTTTCTTGCCTTGTCATCCAACGTGGTTCTGTCGTCGGTCGGGATGTTCCTGGCCGGCCTGGGAATGCTCAACCTCTTTACCAACGGATCGGGGCTGCGTGCCACGGCAACGCCGCCGGAATTTCGCTCGCGCGTTTTTTCCGCTGCATCCTTTCTGGTCGCAGTCTCCATTGCGCCAGGCATGTGGGTGATTTCAGCGTTGCTGCCAGTGCTCGGCCCCCATGTCCTGCTGCTGTGCACCGGCACCGCTACGGTGTGCGCCGCCGCCCTGGTCTACGCAGTCCCGGATTTGCAAACGCTGATGAAACTTTCGGAAGACGACAGCGCAGGGGCCTATGCCCGGCTGTACCCCGCCGCTTTCCAGACACCCCGGGCGTGATGTCCATGCACCGGCCCGCTTGGCCGCAATCAGGAATGGGGCTCGTCGCGCGCTGCCTCGTCCGCCTCGTCCAGATGCCGGGTGTCCGCCCAGCCGACCAGGGTCAGGCCATCGGGGGTCCATAGCAGCCGGTTGATCGCCGCGTTTGACAGCTGCCAGGTGCGGGGCGTCTGGATCTCCTGGCCGGTGGCCAGGCGGTACAGCGTGTCGAGCACGCCGCCGTGCGCCACCAGCAGCACCTGCTCACCCAGGTGCTGCTGCGCGAGTGCGTGCGTGATGCGCGTGATGCGCGCGCGCAACGCCGCCAGCGACTCGCCGCCCTCGGGCGCGTAATCCGGCTCGCGCCTGCGCCAGCGCCGCGCGTCTTCGGGCCGCTCGGCCTCGATCTGCGCAAAGGTGCGCCCCTGAAAGCAGCCGAAGCTGCGCTCGCGCAAGCCCGGCTCGGTGCTCAGCGGCGCGCCCGTGGCGCGGGCCACGGCCTGCGCCGTGGCGCGCGCGCGCTGCAGATCGCTGGTGTAGATGGCGGCGATCGGCTCGCCCACGAGCGCGCGCGCCAATCGCTCGGCCTGCCACAGGCCGGTGTCGTTCAGGGGAATGTCCAGGTGGCCCTGGATGCGCGTGTCCACGTTCCAGGCGGTTTCGCCGTGGCGTACGGCAACGATGCGGGTGGCTTGCATGCAAGAGAGGGGGCGAGGGTGATGGGCGCGCGCCGTCAGGGGGCGGGCGGGGGCAGGGGCAGGCGCAGCTGGCGCCTGCCGTGGGGTGGCGCGGGAAAGCCGTTGAGCGCCGCGTCGAACAGAACGCCGTAGACGGCCGGGTCGCTGACCCACACGTTCTCATGCACGGCCGAGGTTTCGTAGACGACGGCCTGGGTTTGCGCGTCGCGCAGCACCAGGCTCACCGCGCGGCGGTACAGCGGCGTGGGTGCGCCCATGCCCCAGCCGCCAAATGCCCAGGGCGGCGGGCCGTACCAGCCGCCGAATACTCCGGGCGGCCGGCCGTACCAGCCGCCAAACGCCCAGGGCGGGCCATAGAAGGCATACGGCGCAGAGGGACCGTGGCGCGGGACGCTGCTCGCCTGGACGCCGATTTGCACCAGCAACCGGGGCGCGGCGTCG
>NZ_AFAL01000496.1 GCF_000193225.1 Verminephrobacter aporrectodeae subsp. tuberculatae At4
TACGCGCAGAGCGAGCCCTCGCACACGGCGATCGCGCAGGCCGTGGCCGCCGGTGCGGCCGACGTGGGCCTGGGAATCGAGGTCGCGGCCCGGGCCCACGGGCTGGACTTCGTGGCCCTGGTGCACGAGCGCTACCACCTGGCCTGCCTGAAATCCAGCCTCGAGCAAGACGCCACGCGGGCCCTGCGCAGCCTCCTGCAAACGCCCCGGTGGCAGGCGCAAATGGCGGCGCTGCCGGGCTACCAGCCCTGGCACTGCGGCGCGGTGCTGGCCATGAAGCAGGTCCTGCCCTGGTGGCGCTTCGCGCACGAGAAACGCCGCGCGGAGCCTGGGGAAGAATCCGCATAGCCGCCCCCTGCACCCCAAAGGCCAGGGATTCCGGCAGTCCTTTTTTCATCGCTGAAGAATCCGTGTTTTTCCGGGGATACCCCCGTCATGATCCAGTCATGCTTGGCCTGCGGCGGCTCGTAGAATCGGGCGCGCTTTCCTGGTGTGCGCCCGGGCCGGGGTAATGCACACCGCTTTTATCCCTTGGAGACAGCATGCAGGCTTTGCTCAAATTCTCGCGCGGGGTCGACTGGCTCAGCACCCAAATCGGCAAATACGTGATCTGGCTGATCCTGGCCTCGACCGTGATCAGCGGCATGAACGCCGTCGTGCGCAAGGCGTTGAACACGAGCTCGAACGCGTTTCTGGAGGTGCAGTGGTACCTGTTCTCCGCGTCGTTCCTGATCGCCGCGGGCTACACGCTGCTCCAGGGCGAGCACGTGCGCGTGGACGTTCTCTCCAGCCGCCTGCCCAAGCGCCAGCAAATCTGGATCGACATCTTCGGCTTCAGCTGCTTTCTCGCCCCCATGTGCCTGGCCATTCTCTGGTACGGCGTACCCTACTTCCTGCGCGCCTACCACTCGGGCGAAATGTCGAACAACGCCGGCGGCCTGATCCGCTGGCCCGTGTACCTGATGATGCCCCTGGGCTTCGGGCTGTTGCTGCTGCAGGGCAGCTCCGAGCTGATCAAACGCGTCGCCTTCCTGCGCGGCCTGATCGGGGACCCGACGGCGAAGAAGGCGGAAAAGAGCGCCGAGGAGGAACTCGCCGAATCCATCCGCCGCTTGGCCGAAGCCGCCCAGGGCAACGGCGGCCAGGCCGGCAAGAGCGTTTGAGCGGGGAACCCCAGAACCATGGAATTCCTCCTGCACAACCTGGCCCCGATCATGTTCGCGGGGCTGATCGTCTTTCTGCTCATGGGCTTTCCCGTGGCCTTCAGCCTGGGCGCCTGCGGCCTGTTCTTTGCCTTCATCGGCGTGGAGTTCGGCGTTCTGCCCGAGGCCCTGCTGCAGGCCGTGCCGCTGCGCATCTTCGGCATCATGCAGAACGACACCCTGTTGGCGATTCCGTTCTTCACGCTCATGGGGCTGATCCTGGAGCGCAGCGGAATGGCCGAGGACCTGCTCGAGACCATCGGCCAGCTGTTCGGCCCGATCCGCGGCGGCCTGGCGCTGGCCGTGATCTTCGTCGGCGCGCTGCTCGCCGCGACCACGGGCGTGGTCGCAGCGTCGGTGATCTCCATGGGCCTGATCTCGCTGCCCATCATGCTGCGCTACGGCTACGACCGGCGCCTGGCGTCCGGCGTGATCGCCGCGTCGGGAACGCTCGCGCAGATCATTCCGCCCTCGCTGGTGCTGATCATCCTGGCCGACCAGCTCGGCCGCTCGGTGGGCGACATGTACAAGGGCGCTTTCCTGCCGGGCCTGATGCTCACGGGCTTCTACGCCACCTACGTGATCCTGCTGGCGATCGCCAAACCGCACTGGGTCCCCGCCCTGCCCGCCGAGGCCCGCACCCTGCGCGAAGACAGCGGCCAGAGCGGCCTGCCCTCGCTGCTGGTGCTGACGGCCATCTGCACGGCCGCGTCGATCACCATGGGCCGGAACATGCCCGCGCTGCGCAGTTGGTGGTCGGGGGTGCCGATCGAGCACGTGGCGCTGGACGAGACCATCGTCGTTTCGCTGTGCTTTGGCGTGGCGCTGGCCTTCGTCGCCGCCAGCGTGAACCGGATCGCCCGCCTGGGCCTGCTCTCGCGCATGGCCGAGCGCGTGACCTTCGTCCTCATCCCCCCGCTGCTGCTGATCTTCCTGGTGCTCGGAACCATCTTCCTGGGCGTGGCCACGCCCACCGAAGGCGGCGCCATGGGCGCGCTGGGCGCGTTCATCATGGCCATGGCGCGCGGCCGCCTGAGCCTGAGCCTGCTCAGGCAGGCGGTGAACACGACGACCAAGCTGTCGTGCTTCGTGGTGTTCATCCTGGTCGGCGCGACGATCTTCAGCCTGACCTTCCAGGGGGTTGACGGCCCGGTGTGGGTGGAGCATCTGCTCAGCGGCCTGCCCGGCGGTCCGCTGGGCTTTCTGATCGTGGTGAACATCATGATCTTCTTCCTGGCGTTCTTCCTGGACTTCTTCGAGCTGTCGTTCATCGTCGTTCCTCTGCTCGCGCCCGTGGCCCACAAGCTGGGAATCGACCTGATCTGGTTCGGCGTGCTGCTGGGAATCAACATGCAGACCTCGTTCATGCACCCGCCGTTCGGCTTTGCGCTGTTCTACCTGCGCAGCGTGGCACCCGCCGGGGAATACCTGGACAAGGTGAGCAAAAAAATGATCCCGCCCGTGACGACGATGCAGATCTATTGGGGCGCCGTTCCCTTCGTGGCGATACAGATCCTCATGGTCGGCCTGGTGATTGCCTTCCCCGGAATCGTCTCCAACGGCCTGGACAAGGACGAGGCCTACGACCTGGACAAAATCCGCCTGGAGATGGAAGCCGCCATGCCCGACCCCGCAGGAGCCGCCACCGACGACCCCGGCGCGGACATGGACGGCGCCGCCCCCGCGAGCGACCCGTTGAAGGACTTGCTCGACTCGCTGGCCAAGGAAAAGAAGTGAGTGCGCGTGCAATGGGCCGGGCCAGCGCCAGCGTGGCCCGGTCGCACTGCATCGCGTAGCAGCGCACGGGGGCGCGTGCGCCGCGGCCATGGTGTGCGAGCCATGCCCGCACCACCCGGCACAACCCGCAGGCCACCGCATCGCCGTGTCGCCGCAACGCCAGGGGCTGCCGGGCGCGCAGCGCATTTGCGAACAAATCTGAGCGCGCGCAGCGCACGCCGTGCCATAGCATTTGGCGATAGCTCAAAGTTCAAAATCCCGCTTGTGCATGGCCGCAGCCCGATCCACACTCTGACCCGCTTTCTTGCAGACAACGCTATTGCCACAGGAGACGCCGATGCCACACCGCCCCTTTCTCCGCGCCTGGGCCGCTGCCGCCTTCGCCTTGTTCCCGGGGCTTGCCGCGCTGCCCGCAGCGGCCCGGGAGGATGCGTTCAAGATCGGCCTGATCCTGCCCATGACCGGCCAGCAGGCCAGCACCGGCCGCCAGATCGAGGCCGCAGCCCGGCTCTGGATGGCGCAAAACGGCGACACCGTGGCCGGCAGAAAGGTCCGGCTCATCGTCCGGGACGACACCAGCCTGCCCGACGTGACGCGCCGTCTGGCGCAGGAGCTGGTGGTGAACGAGAAGGTGGACGTGCTCGCGGGAATGGGCATCACGCCTTCGGCGATGGCCACGGCGCCTCTGGCGACGCAGTCGAAAACGCCGCTGGTGGTCATGGCCGCGGCCACCTCGGGGATCACCGAAGCCTCGCCCTACGTGGTGCGCAGCAGTTTCACCCTGCCCCAGGTGTCGGTGGCGCTGGCCGACTGGGCGCCCCGAAACGGCATCAGAAAAGTGGTCACGCTGGTGAGCGACTACGCCCCCGGAATCGACGCCGAGAAGTTCTTCAGCCAGCGCCTGCTGTCCCACGGCGGCCAGGTCACCGAGGCCCTGCGCGTGCCGCTGCGTGGTCCGGACTTCGCCCCTTTCCTGCAAAAGGTGCGCGACGCCCGGCCCGACGCGCTGTTCGTCTTCGTTCCCTCCGGCGCCGGCGCAGCGGTGATGAAGCAGTTCCTCGAACGCGGCCTGGACAAGGCGGGAATCCGCCTCATCGCCACGGGCGATGTGACCGACGACGATCAGCTCAACGGCATGGGCGACGGCGCGCTGGGCGTGATCTCGTCGCACCACTACTCGGCCGCGCACCCCTCGCCGCTGAACAAGAAATTCGTCTTGGCCTTCGAGAAGGCGAACCCGGGTCTGCGCCCGAACTTCATGGCCGTGGGCGGCTACGACGGCATGCGCATGATCTATGAGGCCCTCAAGAGCACCCGGGGCGCGGGCGGCGGCGACGCGCTGCTGGCCGCGCTGAAGGGCCAGGTGTTCGAAAGCCCGCGCGGCCCCGTGCACATCGACGCGCAGACGCGCGACATCGTGCAAAACGTCTACCTGCGCCGCGTCGAGCGCGTCAACGGCCAACTCTACAACGTGGAATTCGACACCATCGAGGGCGTCAAGGACCCCGGCAAGAGCCGCTGACCCAGGCCGCCGCAGGCGCCCTGCCGCATGCACCGAACCGGCACCGACCCCGACTCCATGCTGACCCTTCTTTTCGACGGCCTGGCCTACGGCATGCTGCTGTTCATTCTGGCGCTGGGCCTGGCCGTGACCATGGGCCTGATGAACTTCGTCAACCTGGCGCACGGCGCCTTTGCCATGGCTGGCGGCTACGCCGCGGTGCTGCTCATGCAGCGGCTCGACGTGCCCTTTCTCTTCTGTCTGCCGATCGCCTTTGCGGGGACGGCGCTGCTGGGCGCGGCGCTCGAGTGCACGCTGTACCGCCCGCTCTACCGCAGAAGCCATCTGGACCAGGTGCTGCTGTCCATCGGCCTGGTGTTCATGGCCGTGGCCGGCGTGGACTATTGCGTGGGCCCGACGCAGCAGATCATGCAACTGCCCGAATGGCTCAAGGGCCGCACGGAATGGGGCAGCGGCGCGCTCACGCTGGGCATGGGGCATTACCGTTTGTTCGTCATCGCCGTGTGCGCGGTGCTCACTGCGGGCCTGCAGTACGTGCTGGTGAAGACCCGTTTCGGCAGCCGCCTGCGCGCCGCGGTGGACGACCAGCGCGTCGCCGCGGGACTGGGAATCGACGTGAACCGCGTGTTCCTCGTGACCTTTGCCTGCGGCTCGGGTCTGGCCGGCCTCGGCGGCGCGCTCGGGGCCGAGATGCTGGGTCTGGACCCGGGATTCCCGCTCAAGTTCATGGTCCATTTCCTGATCGTCGTCGCGGTCGGCGGCACCACGTCCATCACCGGGCCGCTGCTGGCCGCGCTGCTGCTGGGAATTGCCGACGTGGCGGGAAAGTACTACATCCCCAAGCTGGGCGCGTTCATCGTCTACAGCCTCATGATCCTGATCCTGCTGTGGCGCCCGCAGGGGCTTTTTGTGCGCAAGGGCGGCTGACGTGAAGCCCCCCCGAACCTTGCTATTGCAGGCCCGCCGCCTGCGCTGGTGGGAGCCGGTGTTCTGGCTGCTGGCGTTTGCCACGCCCCTGGTGTTTCCCGGCCAGGCGCTGATCGCCTGCGAAATCGCCATCGCCGCGCTGTTCGCCCTGTCGCTGGATCTGATTCTGGGCTACGCCGGAATCGTCTCGCTCGGCCACGCGGCCTTCCTTGGCCTGGGCGGATACGCTGCGGCGCTGTTTGCCAAGCACGTCCATCCCGACCCACTCATGGGGCTGGCGCTGGGCATGAGCGCTGCGGCGCTGCTGGGCGCCGTGGCCTCGCTCACCATCCTGCGCGGCAGCGACCTCACGCGCCTGATGGTCACGCTGGGCATGAGCCTGGTGCTGCTGGAATTGGCGAACAAGCTCGACTGGCTGACCGGCGGCGCCGACGGCCTGCAAGGCGTGGTGCCGGGCCCGGTGCTCGGCCGGTTCGCGTTCGACTTGCAGGGGCGCACGGCGGCCTGGTACGCGCTCAGCGTGCTGCTCGCGTGCTTTGCGCTCGCGCGGCGCGTCGTGCAGTCGCCGTTTGGCGCCACGCTCGTGGCGATCCGCGAGAACCGGCTGCGCGCCCTGGCCATCGGCATTGCGGTGAACACCCGGCTGGCGCAGGTCTACACCCTGGCCGCAGCGCTGGCCGGCGCCGCCGGCGCGCTGCTCACGCAGACCACGGGATTTGCGTCGCTGGACCTGTTCGATTTCCACCGCTCGGCGGACGCGCTGCTGACCCTGGTGATCGGCGCCACGGGCTGGCTCTACGGCGGCATCGTCGGGGCCGTGGGCCTGAAGCTGCTGCAAAACCTGATCGCCGCGTACACGCCGCAGTACTGGATGTTCTGGATCGGTCTGCTGCTCGTGCTGCTGGTCCAGCGCGAGCGCCTGTTTGCCTGGTTCAGGGGGCGCCGGGCATGAGCGCGGGCGGCGTGCCAGCGCCCGCCGCGCCGGCGGAGAACGGCCAGACCGTGCTGCTGGCGCAGGGTCTGGTGAAGCGCTTTGGCGGAATCAGCGCCACCAACGGCGTCACGCTCGACCTGAGGAAGGGCGCGCGCCATGCGCTCATCGGCCCCAACGGCGCGGGCAAGACCACGCTCATCAACCTGCTCACGGGGGTGCTTGCACCCACCGGGGGGAGCATCGCGCTCGACGGCCAGGACATCACGCGGCTGGCGCCGCACCAGCGCGTGCGCCGCGGCCTGGTGCGCACCTTTCAGATCAACCAGCTGTTCGACCGCCTCACGCCGCTGGAGACCCTGGCGCTCACCGTCTCGCAGCAGCAGGGCCTGGGCGGCGCATGGTGGCAGCCCCTGGGCGCGCGCCGCGCGGTCATGGAGCGCTGCGCGCAACTGCTCGAGCAGTTCCACCTGGACTCCGTCATGGCCGAGCCCACACGCGCGCTCGCCTACGGCAAGCGCCGCCTGCTCGAAATCGCCATCGCACTGGCCTGCGCGCCGCGCGTGCTGCTGCTCGACGAGCCCGTGGCCGGCGTGCCCGCGGGCGAGCGCGAGGAGCTTTTGCAGACCGTTTCGGCGCTGCCCGCCGACGTGTCGGTGCTTCTGATCGAACACGACATGGACCTGGTGTTCCGCTTTGCCCGGCGCATGACGGTGCTGGTCAACGGCGCGGTGCTCACCGAGGGCACGCCCGACGCCATCGCCCGCGACCCGCAGGTCAGGGCGGTCTACCTGGGCGACCACGGGGAAGGCAGCAGCGCGCAGGCAGGGGATCGCCATGGCTGAGGAGCTTTTGCGCATCGACGGGCTGAGCGCGGGCTACGGCGCGGCGGTGGTGCTGCAGGGCGTCTCGCTGGCGCTGCCCGAGGGGGACACGCTGGCGCTGCTCGGGCGCAACGGCACCGGCAAGAGCACGCTCATCGACACCCTGGCCGGCGCCACGCGCCAGCATGCGGGGTCGATCACGCTGGGCGGCGTGGCGCTGCACCGGCTGCCCGCGCACGCGCGCGCCGCCGCGGGCATCGGCTGGGTGCCGCAGGAGCGCAGCATCTTCCAGTCGCTGAGCGTGCACGAGAACCTCACGGCCGTGGCGCGGCCCGGTCGTCCGGGGTCGGGCGCCCGGCCCTGGACGCCCGGGCGCGTGTACGAGATGTTCCCGCGCCTGGCCGAGCGCAAGACCCACCTCGGAGGGCAGCTCTCGGGCGGCGAGCAGCAGATGCTGGCCGTGGGCCGCGCGCTGGTGCTCAACCCGCGCCTGCTGCTGCTCGACGAACCGCTCGAGGGTCTGGCGCCCATCGTCGTGCAGGAACTGCTGCACGCCATCCGGCGCATCACGCGCGAGGAGGGCCTGTCGGCGATCATCGTCGAACAGCACCCGCAGGCGATCCTGGCGATTTCCGAGCACGCCGCCGTGCTCGACCGGGGCCGCATCGTGCACACCGGCGCGGCCGCGCAACTGCGCGCGCAGCCCGCGCTGCTCGACCGCCTGCTGGGCCTGGCCAGACAGGACCCTGTCGATCCGCAGATTCCGTACATCAAATAGCCAGTCATGCCGTAACTCGCATGCCCATATTTTTGGCTTTTCTGCCGTGCCCATGGCGCTTGCATCGGGCGGGGCTCTGCCCCGGCTGGGTCGCGCAAGAGGGCGCTGGCCCGGGATCCGCCGCGCATGCCATCGGGATCGGCAGCCCCCGCCCGATCGACGCGCATCCCGGCCGCGCGGTGAACGCCCATCGGCTCCCTGCGGGCAACTTCCTGCGCAAGGGAATTTCGCAGCGGAGACGCACGTCGCGGGCCAGCCGGGTAATTCGTCGATTCCGAAGAAATTCGCCGCTGTCACCACCGTGCCAAGCAGCAATTTGCTATACACTCCCACGCATCACAGATGTAACTCATTTGCCTCTGTAATACCCACCGATTGATCAGCGATTGATCAGTTTTTCGCATTTTTTTATTGTTCTCGCGTGGGGTAGCTGGTGTCGCGTAAACCCGGAATATCGGTCTTGGCCTGCGCGTCTGGCATACGACGCGGGGGCGTTGCCCCGCACATGCTTGCACGAAATGAAATCGCTGCATGCGCACCCAGGGCAAGGCGCACACCGCAACACGGGTCGGAGCCCGCGTGAGGATCGGTAATACCCCCCTGGGTGCGAAGGCACGGTATGTGCAAGTATTTGCGAAGCAGCGTACCCAAGTACCGGCGTAGCTCACGGGGTGCCCATGTTCCGGTCCCCATGCTGCGCCAAGGATGGATGTCGAGCGCCGCCGTGTCCCATCAGTGCCCACCCCATGCACCCAAAGGAGATTGAGCACCATGAAAGCCAAATCGGAATCTGAATCCAGAAAACCCTCCTCCGTGCCAGCGCTCGGCAGCGATGCGCACACTGAGCGTTTCGTTGCAGCGGCCAAGCTGTTCGGCCCCGACCTGACGGAGGGCTTCCGGCCGACGTACTTCGAATTCGAGGCCAAGTCGGCGACGCTGAACATGCGGCTGCCCAAGGAACTGCTGGGTGCCTTGAAGGCCAAGGCGCAAGCGCAGGGCATCCCGTACACGCGCTACGTGCGCCAGGTTCTGGAATACGTCGTGACGCGCTGACGGGTGTCCGCTCTAGGAAACCCGGTACAAGGCCTGCAAGGTACTGCGGATGAGTTGCGCCATGGCCTGCTGCGTGAGCGTGGCCGACCCCCGGGCCCTGCACGGCGAGCGCAAGGCCTACGCCGACGTGCCGCCGTTTGCTACCAGTTGGAACAGCAGCTGCGATGAGCCCCCCGGGCCGGCTGCTGCGGCAGGTAGCGGCGCACGCGCCCGGTAGAATTCGCCGCCCGACAGACTCCGGAAAAGCCCCCTTGTCCGACCGCCTCGCCGTACTGCCCCAGTACCTTCTTCCCAAGTGCGCGCTCAGCACCCTGGCCGGAAAATTCGCGTCGGCCCGGCTCGGTGGACTGACGCGCGCGGCGATCCGCGGCTTCGTCGCGCACTACGGCGTGGACATGGCCGAGGCGGCGCAGCCCGACGTGGCGGGCTACGCGTCGTTCAACGACTTCTTCACGCGCGCCCTGCGGCCCGGCGCGCGCCCGCTGGCCCCGGCGGACCTGATCTGCCCCGTGGACGGCGCGATCAGCCGCTTCGGCCCGATCGAACAAGACCAGATCCTGCAAGCCAAGGGCCACGCCTACTCCGTCACCGCGCTCGTGGGCGGCGACGCGGCGCTCGCAGCGCATTTTGCAAACGGGCACTACGCCACGCTGTACCTGAGCCCGCGCGACTACCACCGCGTGCACATGCCCTGCGCGGGAGAACTGGTGCACATGCTGCACGTGCCGGGCACGCTGTTCTCGGTCAACCCCGCGACGACGCGCACCGTCCCGGGGCTGTTTGCGCGCAACGAGCGGGTGGTGTGCTGCTTTGAATCCGCCCACGGGCCGTGGCTGCTGGTGCTCGTCGGCGCGGCCATCGTCGGCAGCATGGCCACCGTATGGCACGGCCAGGTGAACCCGCCGCGCACCGGCCGGCTCCGGCAATGGGACTACGCCCGGGGCCAGGTGAGCCTGCGCCAGGGCGAGGAAATGGGGCGCTTCCTGCTCGGCTCGACGGTGCTGCTGCTGCTCCCCCCGGGCCCCCTGCGCTTTGACCCGCACTGGGCGCCGGCGCGGCCGATCCGGCTCGGCGAAGCCATGGCGCAGCGCTCTGCGCACTGACCCCCTTCCATTCAAGGGACCGCGCGCGCCGCCGCAGAGGCAAACGCCAGCATGGCCTCGAACATGCGCCGCAGCAGCGGCTGCACGCCCGCAGCGACGGCGGGCAGGTAGTCGAAAGGCAGGGCCTCCTGCATGTAGCTGCACTGCGTCATCTCCAGTTGGACCGCGTGCACGCGCTGCGCCGGCTGGCCGTAGTGGCGCGTGATGTACCCGCCCTTGAAGCGGCCATTGAGCACCGCCGTATGGCCCGGGGCAGAGCGGGCGATCGCCAGCAGTTCCTGCTCCAGCGCGGGGTCGCAGCTCTTGCCGTCGGCCGTTCCCAGGTTCAGGTCGGGCAGCCGGCCGGCAAAAAAGCGCGGCAGCACCGAGCGGATCGAATGCGCGTCCCAGAGCATCGCCACGCCATGCCGGGCGCGGATGCGCTCGAGCTCGGCGCGCAGCTGCGCGTGGTACGGAACCCAGATGGCGTCGCGGCGCGCGGCGATTTCGGCAGCGTCGGGCGTATCGCCGTGGGCATAGAGGGGCTGCTCGTCGAAACTGTCCACCGGGCACAGACCGGTCACGCTCTGCCCCGGGTACAGACTGCTGTCGTCGGGCGGGCGGTTCAGGTCAATCACATAGCGCGAATGCGTGGCCGCAAGCGTGGACACCCCCATGTCGCGCGCAAAAGCGTACAGACGCTCCATATGCCAGTCGGTATCAGGCACCTGCCGCGCCTGCGGACCCAAGCGGGCGGCCAGTGCGGGCGGTACATGGATGCCGGTGTGCGGCATGGAGAGCAGCAGCGGCTGCGTGCCTTGGTGGAAGATAAACGGTGCCGGGGTGATATCGGTCATGGCGGGTTGGTGGATTGGCGGGGCAGGACACTATAAGCCTTGGTGGTGACTCCCCACCACGGCGCGATGGGGGGGCTGCTGGCTGCGCCAGAGGGCTTGGGATGCGTTGCGCAGGGGTTGCGGGCTACAGGGGCCGCTCTCGAAGGACCGTGAGTCTCTTGCTTTCCAGCGATTTTGATTTACGATGGACACCCATCCGATGGAGGTGCCACATGACAGAAATAACACTTACGACCAAAGGCCAGTTCACCTTCAACCAGCAATTACTGGATCATCTGGGCGTCAAAGCCGGCGAAAAGATCCTTGTAAAAAAACTTCCTGACGGTAGTTTAAAAATAGAAGCTGAAAAGAATCAGATCGACATTCTTTCCCTGTCCAGGTCCATGCAAAGCGACATTCAAGCGACGGATGCCGAATTGCAAGATTCGATCCGGCAGTCCTATATCCAACGTGGAAGATCATGAACAGCATCATCGTTGATACGAATGTGCTCGTTCGTTTTCTTGTAGGCGATGACAAGCAGCAAAACAAAATCGCGGAAAGACTTTTCGAGACCGTCGAAGAGATAATCATTCCAACGCATGTTTTTTGCGAACTCGTATGGGTTTTGCTGTCTGTTTACAAATCCAGACCAGAGGAAGTGCACGCAAAGATTTGCGGAATCATAAAAAGCCGGAAAGTTGTAGTCAGAAATGATGAAATAGAAGCCGGTTTGCAGATGATGGAAAAAGGCGGTGACTTTGCGGACGGGGTGAATGCGTATAGCGGTGAGATCATGGCGCATGGCCCATCCGTATTTATCTCGTTTGACCGCCAAGCCGTGCGCCTGCTCGCCAAGCAAGGCATCTCCGCATTGGTGCCAGAATGACTTGGCACCCTCAACATCCGCACTACATCTGCTGTGCCAAGTAGTGGGAAGATCCGCGCCATTCTATCTGTTACAGTCAGGCAATCAAAACAGGAGTCCGTTGTGTCAACAAACAATGTCCCCAAGGTATTCATTTCCTATTCGCATGATTCTCAAGACCATAAAAAGTGGGTTCTTGACTTGGCAACCCGTCTTTGCCAGAACGGTATTGATGCGATTCTTGACCAATGGAAACTTGGTCCCGGAGCAGACTTGCTGCGATTCATGGAGAGAAACTTGGCTGCAGCCGATCGGGTTCTGATGATATGCACTGAAAATTATGTTAAAAAGGCCAATGATGATACCGGTGGGGTGGGCTATGAAAAGATGATCGTCACCGGACAGTTGTTCAAGAACACTGACTCCAACAAGCTCATCCCGTTAATCCGACAAATCGGCACTCCCACCGTACCATCGTTCTTGCAATCCAAAATACGCCTGGATTTTTCAGACAGTCAATTTGAATTCTCGTTCGATGAGCTAATCCGTTCAATTCATGGTGCCCCGCTGTACGAGAAGCCAGCAATCTCAAACAATCCATTCTCCCCTGTATCAAATACACCGGCAGAAAAAACAGGCGACGGGCTTCTGAAGCTCATGAAGATCATCGTTGAGCAATTTGAATTGCGACCCTCGCGATCCGATTCCGACATAATCATGGTCTCAAACTTACGCGAAAGAACGAACATGTCTCGAACCTTGTTCGAGACCCTCTTGGACCAAGCAAAAGCGCAGGATCTTATAAAAGAATATCCTGATTCTTACGATTCGAGAGGGAGATCAGTTTATCTCACTGAAAAAGGAAGGGCATATGCAATCCAACATCAACTGGTCCAATTCTGAGTAGTCCCTTCCATCCAGCAGGTTTATTGGTGAAACCTTGTGCATCGTGCAAGATGCTTTGGCGATATTTACGTCAGCCCCTTTCTCTTCCGCCTTGATATTTTCCCCGTCCTACCCTTCCCCGGTATTCAACAACCACCACCCTCCTTGAATTAACCGGACTCCTATTGCTTGTGACCATCCCCTGCCCCCTCCCTCACCCCTCCTCCCCCTCCCCCAAAAACCCCCCGCTCTGATGCCCCCATAGCCGCGCATACACCCCGCCCTGCACCAGCAATTGAGCGTGCGTCCCCTCTTCAACAATGCGACCCGCGTCAAGGACGATCAGGCGGTCCATTGCGGCGATGGTTGACAGGCGGTGGGCAATGGCGATTACGGTTTTGCCTTGCATCAGGCTGTCCAGGCTTTGCTGGATGGCTGCTTCGACCTCGGAGTCAAGCGCGCTGGTGGCCTCGTCGAGCAGCAGGATGGGGGCGTCCTTGAGCATGACCCGGGCTATCGCCACGCGCTGGCGCTGGCCCCCGGAGAGTTTCACGCCGCGCTCGCCCACGTGGGCCTCGTAGCCGCTGCGGCCTTGCAGGTCGGCCAGGCCGGCGATGAAGTCGGTGGCCTCGGCGCGGCGCGCGGCGGCGTGCAGTTCGGCTTCGCTGGCGTCGGGGCGGCCGTACAGGATGTTCTCGCGGATCGAGCGGTGCAGCAGCGAGGTGTCCTGCGTCACCATGCCGATCGCGCGGCGCAGGCTGTCCTGCGTGACCAGGGCGATGTCCTGCCCGTCGATCAGGATGCGGCCCGCGCGCAGGTCGTGAAAGCGCAGCAGCAGGTGGACCAGCGTGGATTTTCCCGCGCCCGAGCGGCCGATGAGCCCGATTTTTTCGCCCGGGCGGATGTCCAGGTTCAAGCGCTCGATGACCGGGTGGCCGGCGCCGTAGGCAAAGTCCAGGTTTTCAAAGCGCACCTCGCCGCGCGTCACCTCCAACGACCGGGCATCGGGTGCATCGACCACCGTGCGCGGGTGGGTCAGGGTGTTGATGCCGTCCTGTATGGTGCCGATGTTTTCAAACAGCATGGTCATCTCCCACATCGCCCAGTGCGCGAGGTTGGACAGGCGCAGCGTCATCGCCGTGACGGCGGCCACGGCCCCGACGCCGACTTGGCCGTGCGACCACAGCCACAGCGCGGTGCCGCAGGCGCCCAGGATCATCAGCGTCACCAGGAAGTGGTTCGTGATTTCAAACTGACTCACCAGGCGCATCTGCGCATAGCCGGTGCGTCTGAAGGCGTCCATCGCGGCGCGGGCAAATTCGGATTCGCGCCGGGTGTGCGAGAACAGCTTCACGGTGGCGATGTTGGTATAGGCGTCGGTAATGCGCCCGGTCATCGCCGCGCGCGCGTCGGCCTGCTGCTTGCCCACCCGGCCCAGGCGCGGAACGAAGTACGCGCAGGCCAGGCCATAGGCCAGCACCCAGAGCACGAACGGCACGAGCAGGCGCGCGTCGAAGCCGGCCAGCAGCGCCAGGATGGTGACCAGGTAAACACCCGTTCTCACGAGCACATCGACGCCGATGAAGACCATGTCGCGCAGCGCCAGCGCGGTCTGCATGATCCGGGAGGTGATGCGGCCGGCAAACTCGTCGGCGTAGAAGGCCATGCTCTGGCCCAGCATCAGGCGGTGAAAATTCCAGCGCAGCCGCAGCGGAAAGTTGATCGCCAGCAGCTGGTGCTTGATGCCGGTGTGCAACGCCACGAGCAGCACCGAGCCCAGCATCAGCGCGCTGATGCCGATCAACGCACCCTGGTGCTCAGCCCAGAGCTGGCCCGGGGTCGGGGTCGAGAGCCAGTCAACCACGTGGCCCAGCACCGCAAACAGCAGGGCCTCGTACACCACGACGGCCGCCGACAGGCCCGCCATCGCGGCGATGTAGCCGCGCAGGCCCCGGGTGCCATCCCATACGAAGGCCAGGAAGCCCTTGGGCGGCAGCGCGGGGTCAGCGGCAGGATACGGGGACAGGCGACGCTCGAAAAAATGGAACAAGGCCAAAACTCCTTGAGAGGCTGCGATGGCAGGGGCAATGGATGCGCGCGCGGCGGGTACGCGCAGGCACGCCCGCTGCGGACCAGCGCAGCGGGCGTGCCTTTCGTACCCACTCCGATCGCCTGGAAAGCCCGATTATTCTGCAACCAGTCACTCAAGGAGTGACAGGGAAAATTACCTCATTCGCCGAGCCGCGCGCGCATGGCGTCGATCACCGCCCGGTAGTCGGGCTGGCCAAAGATCGCACTGCCTGCGACAAAGGTGTCGGCGCCCGCGTCCGCGACGCGGCGGATGTTGCCGGTCTTGATTCCGCCATCGACCTCCAGGCGGATGTCCTTGCCGGATGCGTCGATGCGCTTGCGCGCCGCTTCGATCTTGCGCAACGCCGAGTCGATGAACTCCTGCCCGCCAAAACCGGGGTTCACGCTCAGGATGAGGACCAGGTCGATGTCGTCGATCACCCAGTCGAGCACGTCCAGCGACTCGGTCGGGTTGAATGCCAGGCCCGGCTTCGCGCCCCGGGCGCGGATCGCCTGGACGCTGCGGTGCACGTGCACCGAGGCGTCGGGGTGGAAGCTGATGTAGTCGGCGCCGGCGTCGGCGAAGGCCTGCGCGAGCGCGTCCACCGGCTCGACCATCAGGTGCACGTCCACGGGAGTGGCCACGCCGCTCGCCGTTCGGGCATGCGGCCTGAGCGCCTGGCACACCATGGGGCCCAGGGTGAGGTTGGGCACGTAGTGGTTGTCCATGACGTCAACATGAATCCAGTCGGCGCCGGCGGCGATGACCTGGCGCAGTTCTTCGCCCAGGCGGGCGAAGTCGGCGGAGAGGATGGAGGGGGCGATGCGAAAGCGGCTCATGCCCGATTGTCACGAAATACCGGGGCAAGTAAAGAAGCCCAAGGACCCCGCAGGCCAGGGACTCCGGGTATCGCCCCCCCTTGACCTGTGAGGGAGATGCGCCGCAGGCGACTCGGGGGTGTTTCCCAGCAGCCGCGTCCACGGTTACCATGCGCCCCATGCCAAAGTATCAGTTTGACGTGCAAGTGCTGCCCGAATACCTGCCCGAGCAGTCTGCGCCGGACTCCGGGGTGTTCGGCTTTGCCTACACCATCACCATCACCAACTCGGGCCAAGGCCCGGCGCAGCTGATTGCGCGGCACTGGATCATCCGCGACGCGCACGGCCATACCGAGGAGGTCAAGGGCCTGGGCGTGGTCGGGCAGCAGCCCCTGCTCAAGCCCGGCGAAGCCTTTCAGTACACCAGCGGCTGCCGGCTGCGCACGGCCAGCGGCACCATGCAGGGCACGTTCCATTGCGTGGCCGAAGACGGCGCGCCCTTCGACACCCCGGTGCCGCTGTTCGTGCTCGATGCCTCGGATGCGCCGGACCCCCGCGCGCCGGACGCGCTCCCGAATGGACGGGTACTGCATTGAAGCACCGGGCGACGACCGACCTGGCCACCCTGCTGGCCGCGCTGGACCCCGAGGCCGACCTGGCGCAACGCCACCTGTGGCTCATCGAACTGCTGGACTGGGTGCGCGGCGCGCGCGACAGCGTCCCCGCCACCGTGGCCCGGGTGCAGGAATTTCTGGACGCCGTCCAGGCCCGACCCGACATCCGGCTGCGCTGGCAGGCCTGGTGGGCCGCCTTGCTCGACCGGGTGGACATCACGACCTTGCTCGCCGATTTCGGATTCGCCCCGCGCACCGGGCTGCTCAGCGAAATGGCCGAGCGCCTGCGCACCCGGCTGCTGCCGGCCAGCCCCGAGACCCTCGACGCGTCGGAACTCTTCATGCTGGCCCTGCCCTGCGGGTTCGACGCGCAATGGCTCGCGGCGCTCGGAGAGGCCCCGCTGCAGCGGCTTGCCGAGTTGCTCACGCCCGCGGCAGGGGCCGCAGCAGACACTGCGCGGGCGACGCGCTGGCAGCAGGCGTTGCTCGACGCCATCACCTACTGCGCGGGGCAGATTCTGGCCACCGGCTTTGTTCCGGAGATGCGCCTGCGCATGAGCGCATCCGCGCGCGCGGCGCAGCCCTTCCACATGCTCATCCACGACGTGGAAGACCTGCGCGTGCAGCTGCTGCATGCGCAGCGCAACCCCGAGCACATCGAAGCGGCCGCGCAGCGCCTGCGCGAACGCCTGGAGGCCTGCCGCGCGGCCGCAGCCACCGTGTACGCGCATTTCGAGGAGAACGGCGTTTCCGTGGGCCTGGTGTTTCGCCTGCGGCAATTGCGCGTGCGCATCCTGCGCGTGCGCGAACTGCTCGACTGCCTGCTCTCGCCCCGGCCCGCGGCGGCGGCCGCACGCCTCATGGTGCGCCTGGTCGTGGTGGGGCAGGAGCGGCGCAGCCTGCGCGCGCTGCTCGCCGCGAACTCCTCGCTGCTCGCCGCGAAGGTGGCCGAGCGCAGCGCCGAAAGGGGCGAACACTACATCGCCCGCACCGGCGCCGAGTACCGCACCATGCTGCGCAAGGCCGCGGGGGGCGGGGCCCTGATGGCCGGCACCACGCTGATCAAGCTCTGGCTCCATGCGCTGGCGCTGTCCGCGTTCTGGGGCGGCTTCCTGTCCGGGGTGAATTTCACGCTCAGCTTCGTGCTGATCCAGCTGCTGCATTTCACGGTGGCCACGAAGCAGCCGGCGATGACGGCGCCGGCCATGGCCGTGAAGCTCAAGGAGCTGGGCGCGAGCGACGCCATCGAGTCCTTCGTCGACGAGATCGCGCACTTGGTGCGCTCGCAGGTGGCGGCCATTTTGGGGAACATGCTCGCGGTGCTGCCCGCGGTGCTCGGGCTGGCCGCGCTCATCGCCTGGGCCAGCGGCAGCCCCATCATGGACCGGCAGCAGGCCGAGCAGGCGCTCGCCTCCCTGCACCTGCTCGGTCCCTCGCTGGGGTTTGCCGCGTTCACCGGCGTGCTGCTCTTTGCCTCGAGCATCGTCGCGGGCTGGGCGGAGAACTGGTTCGTGCTCAACCGCCTGCACTCGGCCCTGCACTACAACCCGCGCATCACCCGGCGGCTCGGCACGCAGCGGGCCGCCCGCTGGGCGTGCTTTCTGCGCGAGAACATCTCGGGCTTTGCAGCCAGCATCTCGCTGGGCTTCATGCTCGGCCTGGTGCCGGTGTTCGCCAAGTTTTTCGGAATCGGCCTGGACGTGCGCCACGTCACCCTGTCCACGGGCCAAGTCGCCGCCGCCAGCGCCGTGCTCGGCCCGCAGGTGCTGCATCTGCCGGCCTTCTGGTGGGCCGTGGCGGCGCTGCCCCTGTTCGGCGCGCTGAATGTGTCGGTGAGCTTCTACCTGGCCTTTCGCCTGGCGATGCGCGCGCAGAACGTCAGCGGCGTGGACCGCGCGCGCATCTACGCGGCCATGCGCGCGCGCATGCTCCGCGCGCCCTGGGGCTTCTTCCTTCCCGCCCGCCGTGCACGCCCTTAAAAATCCGCACCGCGAGCAGGGGCAGGCGCCGTTCCTGCCTCGTACGGGAAAACCCTGTAAATTCGGGCCCAGGCGCTCTGCGCCCGCTCCTTCACCGCGTCGGCCGCTCCCCGGCCGGCGCAAACCGGGCATGACATGAATGAAATCCTGAGCTTCTGGGCGCAATGGCTGCGCCCCTCGGCCGGCCTGCCCACCGTGCAGTGGTCGCTGCTGCTCGCGGTGGCGGCCATGGTCGGCTACCTCGTGCAGCGCCACACGGGGCTGCCGAAGATGGTCGGCTACTCCCTGGTGGGCACCGTCGCGGGCCTGGCGGGTTTCAGCGGCGCCGTCTGGCCGTTGCAGGGAATCAGCCTGTTCCTGCTGGAGCTGGCCGTGGCCATCGTGCTGTTCGAATGCGGCGGGCGCATCCCGCTGCGCTGGTTCCGGCACAACCCGATGGTGCTCGTGCAGAGCATTGCCGAATCGGTGCTGACCTACTTTGCCGTGTACTGGACGCTGATCTGGCTCGACCTGCCCGTGCAGGTCGCGGGCCCGCTGGCGCTGGTGGCGCTGGCCGCGTCGCCCACGGTGCTCACCCGCGTGGTCGCAGACACCCGCGCCGCCGGCCCCGTGACCGAACGCGCCATCGTCCTGACCACGCTGTCCACGCTGTACGCGCTGACGCTGGGCAGCGCCCGCGCGGAGGTCATCGACCGCAAGGGCCTGACGCTGCTGGAGAGCATCTACCCCGTGGTGGTGGTGCTCGGCGTGTCCATCGTCGTGGCGACGGTGCTGGCCCTGGCGCTGCGCACGGCGCTGCGCCTGATGAGCCCGGCGAGCGAAAACACCTCCATGCTGTTCCTGGCGCTGGTCGCCGCGGGAACGGCCGTGGCCGCGCACATGGGCGGCTCGGCCCCGCTCGCGGCGCTGCTCGGCGGCATGCTGCTCAAGCAGCTCAACCCGCGCCCCTGGGCCTGGCCGCACCAGTTGGGCAACGCCTCGTCGCTGCTCACCATGCTGATGTTCGTGCTGGTCTCCACCGTGGCCGCGCAGGCCGCCTGGAACGCGCCGGTGGCCGGCGTGGTGCTCGCGCTGATCGCCGTGCGCCTGCTGGCCAAGGTCACCGGCGTGGCGCTGGGCAACGTGGGCAGCGGCGCGAGCTGGAAGCAGGCGCTGTGGGTGGGCTGCGCGATGACGCCGATGTCGGCGATTGCGCTGCTCATCGCGTCGCGCTTCGTGCAGGCCGCGCCCGCCACCGGCCAGGCAATCGCCAGCGTGACGCTGCCCGCGATCCTGCTCATGGAAATGCTCGGCGCGGTCATCGCCAGCTTCGCCATCTACCAAGCGGGCGAAAGCGCCAAACCCTGGGCGCCCCGCGGCCCCGACGGAGACGGTCATGGGTCTTGAAGCCTTCAGCCACTCGGAGCCGCTGACGCTGGGCGTCGAGCTCGAACTGCAACTGGTGAATACCAACGACTACGACTTGGCGCCGTACGCCGAGGACATGCTGCGCCTCATGAAGAAGACCCCGCTGCCCGGCAGCGTGGTGCCCGAGATGACGAACAGCATGATCGAAATCTCCACCGGCGTCTGCCACTCGTGCAGCGAGGTCCTGGGCCAGCTCACGCTGATCCGCAACGCGCTGGTGAAGAGCGCGGACAAGCTCAACATCGCCGTGCTCGGCGGCGGCACGCACCCCTTCCAGCAATGGCACGAGCGGCGCATCTACGACAAGCCGCGCTTTCGTGAGCTGTCCGATCTGTACGGCTACCTGTCCAAGCAATTCACCATCTTTGGCCAGCACGTGCACATCGGCTGCCCCGACGCGAACGCCGCGCTGCTCATGCTGCACCGCATGTCGCGCTACATCCCGCATTTCATCGCGCTGTCGGCGTCCAGCCCGTACGTGCAGGGGCAGGACACGGCGTTCGACTCCGCGCGGCTGAACTCGGTGTTTGCCTTCCCGCTGTCGGGCCGCGCGCCGCTCGCGCTGACCTGGGAGGACTTCAACGCGTACTTCGAGAAGATGGCGCGCACCGGTGTGGTCAAGAGCATGAAGGACTTTTACTGGGACATCCGCCCCAAGCCCGAGTTCGGCACCGTCGAGATCCGCGTGTTCGACACACCGCTGACCATCGAACGCGCCGCCGCGCTCGCCGGCTACGTGCAGTCGCTGGGCGCCTGGTTCCTGGCCAGCCAGCCCTTCATGCCCGAAGAGGACGACTACCTCGTCTACACCTACAACCGCTTTCAGGCCTGCCGCTTCGGCATGGACGCGGTGTACGTCGAGCCGGCCACGGGCAAGCACATGCCGCTGCGCGAACACATCCTCAGAACCATGGACCAGATAGCCGAGCACGCCACAGCGCGCGGCGCGTCGAACGCCCTGCACATGCTGCGCACCGAAGTCGAGGCGGGCCAGAACGACGCACGCTGGCTGCGCGAATGCCAGCGCACGCAGCAACTGCTCGCCGAAGTCAGCCGCCAGGCCGCGCGGCGCTTTCGCGGCGTGCCGCTCTGAAGCCGAGCGGGGCGCGGCAGGAATGCATGATCATGTGCGTCAAAATTTGAATGCAAATCTTTCTCGTTTGTATTTATAATTTTTCGCATCCTCCCTTTCTCGAAAAACGGCGCCGCCACTGCACCACCGATAGGCCGGACACATGTTTCAGGAGCACCCCCCATGACTTACGCAGCACCTGCGCGACCCAACAGGAATTGGCTCGTCATTGGCATCCTCGCCTTTCTGGTCCAGGGCGGGTGGACACTCTGGGTCAACCTTCCCCATGGACTGGGCCGATCCGCAATTTCGGCCGCGATGCAGGGGCTACTCAGCGGTGTCAGCGCGAGCGTGATGACGCTGATCATGGAGTGGATCTACCGCACGCTGTCGCCATCGCCGTTGCGCCCGATCGCAAGCGCCCTGGGCCCGATCCTGCTCATGGCCGGCGTTCTCTATGCCGTGCATCGTGTGATCGGTACGCCGGAGATCGCGGCAACGATGGCGCTTCCGATGATTGCCATCGTGGCCTACGCCATCGTCTACACCGCCAAGCTTTCGCGTCGCAGCCGCAGCGCGACCGTGCCCACGACAAAGAAAACGCCATAAGCCGGGCCACCGCTCCACGGCCCGCACCTGCTGCCACCCGATTGCCCGGCGGCAGGCCGCGCAGTTACCATCGCGGGCGCAAGCCCCCCAACACCCCCAACCACCGCAGGCGTGCCCCATGAAAATCTACTTCTCCCCCTTCTCGCCCTATGTGCGCAAATGCCTGGTGACGGCGCACGAGCTCGGTTTGAGCGAGCGTGTGCAGTTGCTGCCCGCGAACGCGAATCCGGTGCAGCGCGACCAGGAACTCATCGCGCAGAACCCGCTGGGACAGATCCCGACCTTTCTCACCGACGAGGGCAGCGTGCTGTACGACAGCCGCGTGATCTGCGAGTACCTCGACGCGCTCGGCGGCGGCACGCTGTTCCCGCGCAGCGGCGCGGCGCGCTGGGACACGCTGACGCTTGCGGCGCTGGGCGACGGCGTCCTCGACGCGGCGCTACTCGCGCGCTACGAGGATGCGGCCCGGCCCGAGGCGCTGCGCTGGGCCGCGTGGCGCGCCGGGCAGTTGGACAAGGCCGAGACCGCGCTGGCGCACCTCGGCGCGCACCCC
>NZ_AFAL01000495.1 GCF_000193225.1 Verminephrobacter aporrectodeae subsp. tuberculatae At4
TGCTCACCGGAGCGCTGCTCGGGGGCTTGAATGCCCTGCTGATCGACAGGCTGCGTGCGACCTCGATCATCATCACCATCTCCACCATGAGCCTGTACTTCGCCTTGCTCATGTACTTCACCGGCGGACGCTCGATTTATGACCTGCCCGCCTGGTGGAGCGACCCCGTCGTGCTCTGGCAGTGGAGCGGCGAGGGCGACACCACGGTGCGCGTGACCCTGCCGATTCTGGTGCTGCTGGTCGTGGCTGCGCTCACCGCCTGGCTGCTGAACCGCACGGCGCTGGGACGGCAGGTCCACGCCGTTGGCGGCAATCCGGAAGCGGCGCGCCGCGTGGGGGTGCGCCTCTTGGCCGTGCACCTGTTCGCCTACGGCTACCTCGGCCTGCTGGCCGCCCTGGCGGGCCTTGTCCAGGCCCATCGCGTTGGCGAATCGGTTCCGAATGCGCTGGTCGGGGGCGAGTTGTTCGTGCTGGCCTCGGCCGTCCTGGGGGGCGCGAGCCTCACGGGCGGCACCGGAACGGTGGGCGGCGTGCTGCTGGGCATCGTGCTTCTGGCCGTGCTGCGAAACGGCTTGAACCTCATGGGGATCTCGCCCTACTTCTTCCAGGTATTGCTGGGCTTGGTGGTGCTGGCGTCTGCCGCAGCCACCGGGCGCAAGCATCGGCGCCCCAGGGACGCCATCGCTTGACTGCGGGAGCGCCCGAGCACCATGGACATGCCCGATCCCGCGTTGTCGGCTTCTGCTGCCGGGTCTTTCCGCCGCATCCGGACGCATGCCTGGCTGCGCAGCGGCGGGCCGGGCGGTTTGCTGGCGCTGTTGCTGCTCCTGTGCGCGGGCTTTTCGATTGCGCTGCCGGACCGTTTCCCCACGTGGCAGACGGTCGAATCGATTCTGCTGCAGGTGCCCGAGCTGGGCCTGCTCGCCTTGGCCATGCTGCTGCCCTTGATCAGCGGCGGCATCAACTTGGCGATCATTGCCAGCACCAATATGGCCGCTCTGGCGATGGCTTGGGTGCTCACCGGCGGCCTGGGGGACTTTGGCGGACAGGTCGGTCTGGCGATCGCCGTGGCAATGCTGCTGGGCGGCTTGCTGTGCCTGGTCGTCGGGGTGCTCTCGGGTTGGCTCGTGGCGAATATGCAGGCGCACCCGATCCTCGTGACCCTGGGCACGATGTCCTTGGTGAACGGGGTGTGCGTGTGGCTCACCCGCGGCAAGCCGATCGCGGGCTTCCCCGAGGAATTCCAGATGATCGGGTCGTTGGCCTTCTTCGGGATCCCGCTGCCTTTCTGGATCTTCATGGGCGCGTCCGTGCTGCTCGCCATCTACCTGGGGCGCACGCGGTATGGGCTGGCTGTCTACATGCTGGGCTCGAACCTGGAGGCGACGCGCTATTGCGGCGTGAACACGCGCCACGTGCTGATCGGCGTCTACACGCTCTCGACCCTGCTCTGCTGGATCGCGGCGATCCTGATGATGGCCCGCTTCAATTCCGCGAGCGCTGGCTACGCCCAGTCCTACCTGCTGGTCACCGTGCTGGCGGCCGTTTTGGGCGGCGTGGATCCATTTGGCGGCTTCGGCAAGGTGTCTGGCCTGTTTGTCGCGCTGCTGGTGCTGCAGGTCATCTCCAGTGGCGTGAACCTGCTGGGCGTCAACGCGCAGCTGACCCAGGCCATGTGGGGCGCAACCATGGTGGGCGTGATGGCGGTCCGCTACCTGGCGGAGCGCCGGCGCGAGCAGCGCGCGCCCGCGCCGGACACCGCCCCTGCGGATTGACGCATTGCATTCCTGTTGACGCCTTTTTCCTCTGTCCTTCCACGCATTGCCCCAAGGAGCCTTTTCATGAATCCGCTCGGTATCCACGCACTTGTCTGGGCCGGTGACCTCGGCCCCGAATCCACCCGCCGGGTCATCAGCCAAACGCGCCGCGCGGGCTACGACCTGATCGAACTCTCCCTGCACGGCTCCCAGCTCATGGACCTGGCCCTGACCCGCGATCTGCTGCAAGAGCACGGACTGCAAGTCGGCTGCTCGCGGGGACTGACGTTTGCGGCCGACGTGTCGAGTGAGGATCCGCACGTGGTGGCCCGGGGTGTGGCGCTGCTGGAGGAAGGCGTCTCGATCACCCATGCCCTCGGGGGCCATTACTTCGGCGGCATCCTGTATGGCGCGATGGCCAAGTACGCGCATCCCTGCACCGTGCCAGGGCGTCGCAATGCAGTCGCTGCGGTGAAACGGGTGGCCGCGTTCGCGGGCGAGCGCGGCGTCATCCTGGGCCTCGAGGTCGTGAACCGCTACGAGAGCAACTTGCTCAACACAGCCACCCAGGCGCTCGCGATGATCGACGCAGTGGGCGCCCCGAACGTGAAGGTCCACCTGGACACCTACCATATGAACATCGAAGAAGTCGATTTCATGCAGCCCGTGCTGGCCTGCAGGGAGCAACTCGGCTACGTGCATATCGGTGAGAGCCATCGCGGCTACCTCGGCTCGGGCACGATCGACTTCGCGCAATTCTTCAAGGCCTTGGCGCTGATCGACTACCAGGGCGTGGTCACCTTTGAAAGTTTCTCTTCGACCGTGGTCAACGAGGAGCTCTCCAACGCGCTGGCCATCTGGCGCAATCTGTGGGGCGACGGAATGGACCTGGCGCGGCACGCGCATGGCTTCATGGTGCAGGGCTTGCATGCTGCGCGCATGGGCTTGGCGCACTGTGCGCCGGCCAAGTAGGCGCCTGCGTCGGCGAGCATGCTGGGCACGGTGCGCGCCTGACGCAGCAGGGGAATCTCCATTACCTGCGCTGCGCCAGCAGCACGTCGGCGTTCTGCGGCGTGATCGGGGTCCATGGAATGTTGTAGACCCGGGCCGCGCCGTCGTCCCACTTCAGCCCCGCGGTGCCGTACTGCGTCCAGAGGGCCGCGCGCGGCTTGTAATCGGCGCCGATCAGCTTGCGCAGCAGCACGTCGAGGGAACCCTGGGCCTGCGCGTTGGCGTCCTGCAGCACGCTGACCATGGTGCCGACCTTGACCGCGCGCAATGCGTCGCTGACGCCATCGATGCCGGCGGTGGGAATGCTCTTGGGATCGATGCCCTTGGCCTTCACGGCCTCGATCGCGCCGAGCGCCATCTCGTCGTTCTGGCCGATGATGCCGTTGATCTTGCCGGCATGCGCCGTGAGCCAGTTCTCGGTCAACGCCAGCGCCTCGGCGCGCGACCAGTTTGCGGTCTTCATTTCCAGCAATTTCACGTTGGGGTATTGCGCCAGCGTGTTCTGGTTGCCCCGGCGCCGCTCTATCTGCCCCGACTGTCCGATCGGGCCTTCGAGGATCACCACGTTGCCCTTGCCGCCCATGGCCCGGATGACCGCCTCGGCTTGCATTTCGCCGGCGATCACGTCGTTCGATCCGACGTACGACAACAGCTTGTCGCTGTTCACGCGGGCGTTCGATCCCACCACCGGGATGTTCGCCTGGCTCGCCTTGGACACGGCCTCGGCGCCGGCCTGTACGTCGATGGGCACGAACAGGATGCCGTCGTACTTTTGCGTGATCATGGTCTCGAACTGGTTGTTCTGCGTCAGCGCGTCGTACTTGCCGTCGAACACCGTGAGCTTGACGCTGCCGTCCTTGACCAGCGGGTGTTCTTTGAGCGCATGGACCCACAGTTGCATGAACTCGGCCTTCAGGCCGTACACCGCAGCGCCGATCTTGTAGGCTTTCTTCGCCGCCTGCTGGGCCAGCGCGGGCCCGGTGGCGAGCAGGGAAAGTGCCAGCGCCAGTGCAGCGCGGCGGGTGGTTTTTTTCAATCTGTGCTCCTTGGGTTTTTCGCGGGATAGGCAGGTCTCAGGCCTGCTTCTTGCGCGACGCATCGAGCAGCACGGCCGCCACGATGATCACGCCCTTGATGACCTGCTGGTAGTACGAGGACACGCCCAGCAGGTCCAAGCCGTTGTTGATGACGCCGATGATCAGGGCCCCGACCAGCGTTCCGGTGAGCGTGCCGACGCCGCCGGTGAGGCTGGTGCCGCCGATGACGACGGCGGCGATCGCGTCGAGCTCGTAGGCCACGCCGGCCTGCGGCAACGCCGAGGTGGTGCGCGCGGCAAGAATGATCCCGGCCAGCGCCGACAACAGGCCCGAGATCGCGTACACCCAGAAGATCACCCACTTCGTGCGGATGCCGCTGGTGCGCGCGCTCTTCTCGTTGCCGCCGACGGCGTAGATGTACCGGCCAAAGGCCGTGTATTTGAGGATGAACCAGAACAGCGCGAAGGTGACGGCCAGAATCAATACCGGCACCGGCAGGTCGCCGACCATGCCCTGGCCGATGAAACGCATGGACGGTGCCAGACCCGCGATCGGCATGCCGTCGTTGTAGATGAAGGTCAGGCCGCGGGCCACGCTCAGCATGCCCAGCGTGACCACGAAGGGCTGCACCGAGAGCCGCGCCACCAGCGCGCCGTTGAGCATTCCCAGCAGCAAGCCGGCGCCCAGCCCCGCGGCCAGCGCGAGCGGCAGGTTGGCGCTACTGCCGCTGGCGAAGCTGGCCGCGACCAAGCCGGAGAACGCCAGCAGCGATCCCACCGACAGGTCAATGCCCCGGGTCAGGATGACGCAGGTCATGCCGATCGCCAAGATGGCGTTGATCGAGGTCTGGCGCAGCACGTTGACCCAGTTGTCCCAGGTCAGGAAGCTCTCCTCCACGATGCCCAGGACCATGCAGAGCACGGCAAAGGCGATGAAGATGCCGTAGTCGGCCAGCAGATGGCGCCAGCGCGGCTGCGGCCTGGCGTCGATGGGGGGTGCTGCGTGTGTGGTGGCGGCTGGCGTGGACATGGGCGGCTCTCAGGAGGCAAGGTGCAGCAATTCTTCCTGCGTGGCATCGGCGATCGCAACGGTCTGTGCCAGCCGGCCCTTTCTGAAGATGGCGATGCGATCGCTCAGGGCCAGCAGTTCGGGCGCTTCGGACGAGACCACGATCACCGCGCCGCCCTGGGCGGTGAATGCTTCGAGCAGCGCATAGACCTCGCGCTTGGCGCCCTCGTCGATGCCGCGCGTGGGCTCATCGCACAGCAGGCAGACCGGCCGGGTCGCCAGGCAGCGCGCAAGCACCACCTTTTGCTGGTTGCCCCCGGACAGGCCCGAGACGGCCATGCGCGGCGTCGCCAGCCGGATGCGCAGGCGCTCCACCATGCTGGCCACCAGAGCGCGCTCGCGGCTGCGCTGCACCACGCCGGCGCGGGTCAGCGCAGGCAATGCCGCCAGGCTCACGTTGTCGGCCACCGACGAAGTCAGCACCAGTCCGGTGGCCTTGCGGTCCTCGGTCACCAGCGCCAGGCCCTGGCGTATCGCCTGGTGCGGCTGGCCGACTGGCAGGGGCTTCCCGCCCAGCCGCACCGAACCGCTGTCGGGCGCGGTGATGCCGTAGACGCAGTGCAGGAATTCGCTGCGCCCCGAGCCCATCAAGCCATAGATTCCGAGCACTTCACCGGGGGCGACCTGCAGGCTGATGGCGTCGAACTCGCCAGCGCGCCCCAGCCCCTGGACCGAGAGCAGCGCCGGCGCAGTGCGGGCCCTGTGCTCGCGCGCCGTGCTCTGCAATTCGCGCCCGACGATCTGGTGCACCAAGTGGCGGCGGTCGATGTCGGCCAGCCGCCCGGCCTCGACGAAGCCGCCGTCGCGCAGCACGGTGTAGCTGTCGGCGATGGCGAAAACCTCCGACAAGCGGTGCGACACATAGACCACGCCCGCGCCCTGCGCCGTGACTTCCCGGATGGCACGAAACAGCGTTTCGACCTCTTGCTCGCCGATGGCCGAGGTCGGCTCGTCCATGATGAGAACGCGGCTCGCGTGGCTGAAGGCCTTGGCGATCTCCACCAACTGCGTCTGCGCCAAGCTCAGCCGATGCATGGGCGCGCGCGGATCGATGCCAAAGCGCAGCCGCTGCAGCAGCGCGCCGGCCTGCGCGAACAGCCGTGCGTAGTCGATCACTACGCCGGCCCTGCGCGGCTCGCGGCCGAGAAAGATGTTCTCGGCCACGGTCATCCCGGGAATCGGCGACAGTTCCTGCGTGATGATGGAAATCTTCGCCGCCAGCGCTTCGGCCGGGCTGCTGAAATCGACGGCGACGCCATCGACCTGCATCGTTCCCGCGTCGCGGCGCAGCAGGCCCATCAGGATGTTCAGCAAGGTCGACTTGCCCGCGCCATTGCCGCCGCACAGCGCATGCACCGAACCGGCGCGCAGCGTCAGACGCCCGTCGCGCAACGCCGGCACGCCGTTGAAGCACTTGGCAATGCCCTGGGCCTGGACCAGCAGGGCGGCGGCGGGGGAGGGGGAGGGGGCCATGACACGAGTCTGTGCTCTTTGCATGGGGGGCAATTACGCATTCTGTAAGCGAGTGTCGCAACCTGGGAAACCCCATGGCCCACGGCCCTCCCGGGACAGGCCCGGCGGCGGCGGGCGCTACGCCCACTGGGCCCCGGCTTCGGCGAGCAGGTCGCGCAGGATGGAGCGGTGGCAGCGCGTCGCATCCTCGCAGTAACAGCCCACGGAAAAATACGCGTCGTGCGACAGACGGGCCAGCAGTGCCAGCGTGTGGCGCTGCTCCGGTGTGGCCATTTCGCTGCGGTATTTTTTGCCGAAGGCTTCCCATGCGCGCGGGCTGGAGGCCTGCTGGGCCTGCTTGACGGTCTCGGCGCTGGGCGCGAGGTTGGGGTACCACACGTCGTACCAGTTCTGCAGCGCAAATTGCGCCTTGGGCACCCCGCGCGGCGGCCGGCGCACGGCGCCGATGCGCACGCCTTCGCCGTCGATCCGGGGGCTGCCGAGTTGGACGATGCGAAGCGGCATGGCGCTCTCTCCTGTGCGGCGAATGGTCGGCCATTGTCGTGCGATGCCGGCGGTGGTGAACAATCGGTATAACCATGCCCTCGGGATTTCTGATGACCAAACCGACCGCCGCCTCCTGCCTGCACCAGCCCTTGGCCGAGCGGCTGCGCCCGCGTGCCCTGGGCGAGGTGGTCGGCCAGCAGCACCTGCTGGGCGCGGGAATGCCGCTACGGCTCGCGTTTGAATCGGGGCGCCCGCACAGCTGCATCCTCTGGGGTCCGCCGGGCGTGGGCAAGACCACCATCGCGCGCCTGATGGCCGGCGCGTTCGACGCGCAGTTCATCAGCATCAGCGCCGTGCTCGGCGGGGTCAAGGACATCCGCGAGGCGGTCGAGCGCGCCGAGGCCGCGCGCGACGGGCTGATGCGCCAGCGCACCATCGTCTTCGTCGACGAGGTGCACCGCTTCAACAAGAGCCAGCAGGACGCCTTCCTGCCGCACGTGGAAAGCGGGCTGTTCACCTTCATCGGCGCGACCACCGAGAACCCCTCTTTCGAGGTCAACTCCGCGCTGCTCTCGCGCGCCGCCGTCTACGTGCTGCAACCGCTGTCCGTGCAGGATTTGCGCCGGATTGTGGTGCTGGCGCAGGCGGCGGACGCGCTGCCGGCGGTGGAAGACGCGGCGATCGAGCGCCTGACGGCGTACGCGGACGGCGACGCCCGCCGCCTGCTGAACACGCTCGAAACCCTGTCCATGGCTGCGACGCAGCAGCAGCGCGAGCAGATCAGCGACGCCTGGCTGCTCGAGGTGCTGGGCGAGCGCATGCGGCGCTACGACAAGGGGGGCGAGCAGTTCTACGACACCATCAGCGCGCTGCACAAGTCGGTGCGCGGATCGGACCCCGACGCGGCGCTGTACTGGCTGGTGCGCATGCTCGACGGTGGCGCCGACCCGCGCTACATGGCGCGCCGCCTGGTGCGCATGGCGGCCGAGGACGTGGGCCTGGCCGATCCGCGCGCGCTGCGCCTGGCGCTGGACGCCAGCGAGGTCTACGAGCGCCTGGGCAGCCCCGAGGGCGAACTGGCGCTCGCCGAATGCGTGCTGTATCTGGCCGTGGCGCCGAAGTCGAACGCGGTCTACACGGCCTACAACGCCGCGCGCGCCTGGGTCGCAAAGGACGGCACACGCCCCGTTCCCCTGCATTTGCGCAACGCGCCCACGCGGCTCATGAAGACGCTCGACTACGGCCGGGGCTACCGCTACGCGCACGACGAGGAGGGGGGCTTCGCCGCCGGTGAGAACTACCTGCCGCAAGGCATGCCCGCGCCTGGTTTCTACCAGCCCGTGGAGCGGGGCCTGGAGATCAAGATCGCGCAGAAGATGCGCGCGCTGCAGGCGCGCAATGCGTCGGCCGGCGGCGCGGACGATGGCGGCGCGGACGATGGCGGCGGGGATTCCTGACGGCCTGCGAGCATGCGCCAGCCAAGGGGAATCCCTTGCGGCGGGGCCGGTGGTGTCTCGCTACAATCAGGCGCGCAAGCCCGCACGGTGACGGTGGTATCCCTGATCCCTGGCGGGTTTTTTGCTACACAGGAAAACCGGCAGGGTGCGGCGATCCCGATGCCCGCGCCGGGTGCACAACGGACGAGAAACGGACAAAGGAGACCCCCTCAAATGGACATCTTGCTCCAACAGATCATCAATGGCCTGGTCCTCGGCAGCATGTACGCCTTGATAGCCCTGGGCTACACGATGGTGTACGGCATCATCCAACTGATCAATTTTGCCCACGGTGAGGTGCTCATGGTCGGCGCGCTGACCAGCTGGAGCTGCATCGGGATGATGCAGGCGGCCATGCCCGGCGCGCCCGGCTGGCTCATCCTGCTGCTCGCGACCATCAGCGCCTGCGTGGTCGCAGCGGCGCTCAACTTCGCGATCGAAAAAATCGCCTACCGGCCCTTGCGCAACAGCCCGCGGCTGGCTCCGCTGATCACCGCCATCGGCATGTCGATCCTGCTGCAGACGCTGGCGATGATCATCTGGAAGCCGAACTACAAGTCCTACCCCACGCTGCTGCCGAGCACGCCCTTCGAGGTCGGCGGCGCGTACATCACGCCCACGCAGATCCTGATTCTGGGCGTCACGGCCGTGGCCCTGGCCACGCTGGTGTACCTGGTGAACTACACCCGCCTGGGCCGCGCGATGCGCGCCACGGCGGAGAACCCGCGCGTCGCCGCACTCATGGGCGTGCGGCCGGACATGGTGATCTCCGCCACCTTCATCATCGGCGCCGTGTTGGCCGCGATCGCCGGGATCATGTATGCGTCCAACTACGGCACGGTGCAGCACACCATGGGCTTTCTGCCGGGGCTGAAGGCTTTCACGGCGGCGGTGTTCGGCGGCATCGGCAACCTGACCGGCGCCGTGGTCGGCGCCATCCTGCTGGGCCTGATCGAGGCCATCGGTTCGGGCTACATCGGCACGCTCACGGGCGGTCTGCTGGGCAGCCACTACACTGATATTTTTGCGTTCATCGTGCTCATCATCATCCTGACCCTGCGCCCCTCGGGTCTGCTCGGTGAGCGCGTGGCCGATCGCGCCTGAGGAGCCCCGCACCATGAAATACGGCAAAACCCGCTGGATCATCGGCGCCGCCGCGCTGCTCGTGCTGCCGCTGATCCTGCAATCCTTTGGCAACGCCTGGGTGCGCATCGCCGACCTGGCGCTGCTGTACGTGCTGCTGGCGCTGGGCCTGAACATCGTGGTCGGCTACGCCGGCCTGCTGGACCTGGGCTACGTGGCCTTCTACGCCGTGGGCGCGTACCTGTTCGCGCTCATGGCTTCGCCGCACCTGGCGGAAACTTTTCCCGCCTTCGCCGCGATGTTCCCGAACGGCCTGCACACCTCGCTGTGGCTCGTGATACCGCTGGCGGCGATGCTTGCGGCGTTCTTCGGGGCGCTGCTGGGCGCGCCCACGCTGAAGCTGCGCGGGGACTACCTGGCGATCGTCACGCTGGGCTTCGGCGAAATCATCCGCATCTTTTTGAACAACCTGGACCACCCCGTGAACCTGACGAATGGGCCCAAGGGCCTGGGCCAGATCGACTCGGTCAAGATCTTTGGTCTGGACCTGGGCCGGCCACTGGAATTGTTCGGCTTCGACCTCAGCTCGGTCACGCTGTACTACTACCTGTTCCTGGCCCTGGTGCTGGTCTCGATCGTCATCTGCCAGCGCCTGCAGGACTCGCGCATCGGCCGCGCCTGGATGGCCATCCGCGAGGACGAGATCGCCGCCAAGGCCATGGGCATCAACACCCGCAACATGAAGCTGCTGGCCTTTGCCATGGGCGCCTCGTTCGGCGGTGTCTCGGGCGCCATGTTCAGCGCCTTCCAGGGCTTCGTCTCGCCCGAGTCGTTCGGCCTGATGGAGTCGATCATGATCGTCGCCATGGTGGTTCTCGGCGGCATCGGGCACCTGCCCGGCGTGATCCTGGGCGCCGTGCTGCTGTCGGCGCTGCCCGAGGTGCTGCGCTACGTGGCCGGCCCGTTGCAGGCGATGACGGACGGGCGTCTGGACTCGGCAATCCTGCGCCAGCTGCTCATTGCGCTGGCCATGATCAGCATCATGCTGCTGCGGCCCCGGGGCCTGTGGCCGGTTCCCGAGCACGGCAAGAGCCTGGCGCGCAAGACCTGAACCCCGCGGAGGCAAGAGCATGGAAGAACACAGCAAGAATCCGGCGGGCGAGGTGGTGCTGCGTGTGAGCGGCGTTTCCAAGCGTTTTGGCGGCCTGCAAGCCCTTTGCGGGGTGGGGGTCTGCATCGAGCGCGGTCAGGTCTACGGCCTGATCGGCCCCAACGGCGCCGGCAAGACCACGTTCTTCAACGTGATCACCGGCCTGTACAGCCCCGACGACGGCAGCTTCGAGCTCGCCGGCCGGGCCTACAAGCCCGCCGCGGTGCACGAGGTGGCGAAGGCCGGAATCGCCCGCACGTTCCAGAACATCCGCCTGTTTCCCGACATGACGGCGCTCGAGAACGTGATGGTCGGGCGCCATATCCGCACCCGCTCGGGCCTGCTCGGCGCGGTGCTGCGCACCAAGCGCTTCCGGCAGGAAGAGCAGGCGATTGCCGGGCGCTCCCGGGAACTGCTCGACTACGTCGGCATCAGCAAGTTTGCCGACTACAAGGCGCGCACCCTGAGCTACGGCGACCAGCGCCGCCTGGAGATCGCCCGCGCGCTGGCCACCGACCCCCAGCTGATCGCGCTCGACGAGCCCGCCGCCGGAATGAACGCCACCGAGAAACTGCAACTGCGCGAGCTGATCGACCGCATCCGCAACGACAACCGCACCATCTTGCTCATCGAGCACGACGTGAAGCTGGTGATGGGCCTGTGCGACCGCGTGACGGTGCTCGACTACGGCAGGCAGATTGCCGAGGGCACGCCCGCCGCCGTGCAGAAGGACGAGAAAGTCATCGCCGCCTACCTGGGCACCGGAGGACATTGAGCATGACCGAAAAATCCAGCGAGCTGCTGCTGCGGGTCAAGGGCCTGAAGGTGGCCTACGGCGCAATACAGGCCGTCAAGGGTGTGGATTTCGAGGTGCGCGCGGGCGAGCTGGTCTCGCTCATCGGCTCCAACGGCGCCGGCAAGACCACCACCATGAAGGCCATCACCGGCATCCTGGCCATGAACCAGGGCGAGATCGAATACCTGGGCGCGGGAATAGCCGGCCGGGGCGCGTGGGAACTGGCCGGGAAGGGCCTGGTGATGGTTCCCGAGGGCCGCGGCGTATTCTCCCGCATGAGCATCACCGAGAACCTGCAGATGGGCGCCTATACGCGCAGCGACAAGGCCGGGATCCTGGCCGACATCGAGAAGGTGTTCGGCATCTTCCCGCGCCTATGCGAGCGCCGGGGGCAGCTCGCCGGAACCCTGTCGGGTGGCGAGCAGCAGATGCTGGCCATGGGCCGCGCGCTGATGGGCCGACCCAAGCTGCTGCTGCTCGACGAGCCCTCGATGGGGCTGTCGCCGCTCATGGTGGACAAGATCTTCGAGGTGGTGCGCGAGGTCTACGCGCTGGGCGTGACCATCTTGCTGGTCGAGCAGAACGCGAGCCGCGCGCTGGCGATCGCCGACCGCGGCTACGTGATGGAGTCCGGACTCATCACCATGACCGGGGCCGGCCAGGACCTGCTGAACGACCCCAAGGTGCGCGCCGCCTACCTGGGCGAGTAAGCGGGGACGGTGTGTCGTCAGGCTTTGGTGGACGGCCCCAGGCAATGCCCGACAGCACCCCGCTCCAGCAGGCCGCGCCGGCCAAACCCGCAGCGGCGCACGAGCCGCCCGTGGTCGACGTGCAGGGCCTGTGGACCTGCTTCGGCAAGGGCGACGCGGCCTTCACCGTGCACCAGGACCTGCAACTGCGCGTGCAGCGCGGCGAAATGCTCTCGCTGGTGGGGGGCTCGGGCACCGGCAAGACGGTGCTGCTGCGCCAGATCCTGGGCCTGACCCAGCCCACGCGCGGGCAGGTCACGGTGCTCGGGCGCCCCGCCCGCGAGATCGGGCGCGCGGGCGCCGCAAGCCGCGTGGGAATGCTGTTCCAGCACGGCGCGCTGTTTTCCGCCTTCAACGTGCTCGACAACGTGGCCTTTGCGCTGCGCGAGCAGGGCACGCTGCCCGACGACCTGGTGCGCGACGCGGCGCTGGTCAAGCTGCGCATGGTGGGGCTCGAACCCGGGCACGCCGCGCGCATGCCGGCGGACCTGTCCGGCGGCATGGTCAAGCGCGTGGCGCTGGCGCGCGCGCTCATCATGGACCCGCCGCTGCTGCTGCTCGACGAGCCCACTGCGGGGCTGGACCCGAACAGCGCCGACGACTTCTGCGCGCTGCTGCGCGCGCTGCACGCGGCGCTGGGCCTGACCGTGGTCATGGTCACGCACGATCTGGACACCCTGTTCGCGCTCAGCACCCGCGTCGCCGTGCTGGCCGAAAAGAAAGTCATCGCCAGCGGAGCGCCGCGCACGGTCGCGCAGTGCGCGCACCCCTTCATCGCGCAGTTTTTCATGGGCGAGCGCGGCCGGCGCGCCATGGCCCCTGTGCAGGCCAGCGCGGCAGACAAGGAACCCATCTGATGGAAAACAAATCACACGCCCTCGCTGCGGGCATCTTCGTGCTGCTGGTCAGCGCCTTGCTGGTGGGGCTGACCGTCTGGCTCACGCGCGACGTCGCCGCCTACGTGCACTACGAGATCTCCACCGAGGACGGCGTCAGCGGCTTGCAGCCCCAGGCTGCCGTGCGCTACAAGGGCGTGGCCGTGGGCAAGGTCACGCACATCGGCTTTGACCCGAAGGTCAGCGGCAACGTGCTGATCCGCATCGCCGTCGACAAGCAGGCGCCCATCGGCCTCAACACCTACGCCATGCTCGGCTACCAGGGCGTCACGGGCCTGTCGCACGTGCTGCTCGACGACGCCGACAAACCCTACCCCGCGCTGCCACCGGGCCCCGGCGACCTGCCGCGCCTGCGGCTCAAGCCCTCGCCCTTTGGCCGACTCGCCGAGCAGGCGCCCGACACGCTGAGCCAGGTGGCAGAAGCCGCGAGCCGCCTGAACGAGATGCTCGGCGACGAGAACCAGCAGCGGTTGCGCACGGCGCTGGAGCGCATTGGCCAAGCCGCGGGCAGTGTCGATACGCTCACCCGGCGGCTCGACGCCAGCGTCACCCAGGGCCTCGATCCGGCACTCGCCGCGCTGCCCCCGCTCGCCGGCGACGTACGCCAGACCCTGGAAACGTTGCAGCAGGCCGCCGCCAGCGTATCCACCCTGACCGCGGACCTGGGCAGGACCCGGCAGCGCCTCGACGCAGAAGGCGGCGCCATCGATCAGATCAGCGTCGGCGCCCGCTCCCTGGCCCGCGCCGCCGAGCAACTCAGTACGAGCACGCTGCCGCGCGTGGGCCGCGCGGCGGACGCCACGGCCCGCGCCGCACGCCAGATCGGCCATGCCGCAGGTGGAATCGGCGACAACCCGCAGATACTCCTGCGGGGAACGGGTCACGTCCCGCCCGGCCCCGGCGAGCCCGGCTTTGCGCAGCCCTGAGAGAGCCCCATGAACGCCATGCAAAACACAGCGGCAAAAAGACCTGGCTGCGGCGCAGGAAGAATCGTCCGCCTGGGATGGCTCATCCTCCCGGCGCTCAGCGGCTGCTCGACACTGCTGGACGCGCCCGTGCGCCCCGTGCACTACGACTTCGGCCCCGGCCCCGTGGTTGCGGCGCCGGCCGAGCAGCGCGCGCCGCTGCCCGCGCTGGCGCTGGCCGACGTGCAGGCACCCGGTCTGCCCGAGGGCAGCAGCGCCGTGCTCTACCGCCTGGCCTACGCCGATGCCCGACAGCTGCACGCTTACAGCCAGGCGCGCTGGAGCCAGCCGCCGGCGCAATTGCTGCAGCAACGCCTGCGCGAACGGCTTGGCCAGCGCCGCGCCATCCTCCGGGACGACGACGCAGGGGCGCCGGTGCGCGACACGCTCCCCCAGGGCGGCAGGCTGCCGCTGGTGCTGCGCGTGGAGTTGGAGGAATTCAGCCAACGGTTCAGCAGCCCGACCGAAAGCGCTGCCGTGGTCCAGCTGCGCGCCACGCTGATCGAACGCGGCCCCGTGGGCGAAACGCTGCGCGGGCAGCGCGTATTCAGCGTGCAACGGCCCGCAGGCTCGGCGGACGCCGTGGGCGGGGTGGCTGCGCTGGTCCAGGCGTCAACGCAGTTGGCGGACGAGCTTGCGCAGTGGGTGGAACAGATCGGGCCCTGAAGCACCGTTCCCGGACGGGGCCTGCCCGATTCAAACGCTCTCGTGGTGCACGACGCCGTGGGGCAGCAAGCGCCTGAACCGCTCCCGCAGGGCGGCGGCGCGCTCTGCGCCAGCGGCCAGAGTGACTTCTTCAAACAGGGCGTTGCCCACGTCGAGCATTCCCACAGGGTCCTTGGCGGCGCGCAGTGCCTCACGAAAATACTGCGCCTGCGCGGGGTCGCGGCGCGCAAACAGCCGCTCGCAGATGTCGAACAGGTACATGCGCGCACCGGCCAACGAGCGCGCAGGGCTGCCGGGTTTGGGCTTCCGAACGAAACTGGCCGTGAGGTAGCCCTGGCGCAAAAGGCTTTCGACGATCTGCGCTCCGCCGCCGTCGTACATGGCCTGCAACTCGCACAGCGGCTTGTCCTGCGCCAGCAACAACAGCGAGCGTTCGCGCAGGCTCAGGGTGCGCATGCCGGGTGAGAGCTCCAGACGGGCTTTTTCCGTTTTTTTCAACAGCATGTCAGCGATTGTGACAATTTGACGTGACACTTCCGTGACATGACCGGGGTGGCGCTGCTCTTTTGCCGGGCAGCCGACGCATGTGGAAACCAACAGGGCGATCCTGCGCGGCGCTTCAGACCAGCGCAAAACCCTGGGCGCCCCGGGGCATGTCACAATCGACGGCTCTCATAAGGCTTTTGCGCACATATGCTGCTACCCGATTGGGCCGTACTGAACGCCGCCATCGACTGGCTGGGCCATGGCCTGTGGCGCCTGGCTTGGTGGCAGGTCGTTCTGTACACCCTGGCGACGACGCACGTCACCATTGCGGCGGTCACGATCTTCCTGCACCGCGCGCAGGCGCACCGGGCGCTGTGGCTGCACGCGATTCCCGCGCATTTCTTCCGCTTCTGGCTGTGGCTCGGCACGGGCATGGTGACCAAGGAGTGGGTCGCCATCCATCGCAAGCACCACGCCCGGTGCGAGAGCCCGGACGACCCCACAGCCCCCAGACGCGCGGACTGCGAACCGTGGTGTGGCGTGGCGCCGAGCTGTACCGCACCGAGTCCGGGAACCAGGAAACCATCCGGCAATTCGGCCACGGCACGCCGGACGACTGGCTGGAGCGCAATGTCTACACCCGCTACGACTGGCAAGGCGTGGGCCTGATGCTGATTCTGAACCTGGCCCTGTTCGGCGCGCTCGGCGCGACCGTGTGGGCCGTGCAGATGCTCTGGATTCCGTTCTGGGCGGCCGGCGTGGTCAACGGCGTGGGGCACTACTGGGGTTATCGCAACTTTGAAGTGCGCGACGCGAGTACGAATATCCTTCCCTGGGGAATCCTCATTGGCGGCGAAGAACTGCACAACAACCACCACACCTACCCCACTTCGGCGAAGTTTTCCGTCCGGCGCGCTGAGTTCGACCTCGGCTGGGTCTACATCCGCATGCTGCGCAAGGTCGGTTGGGCCACGGTCCGCAAGGTGCCGCCCAAGCTGCAACTCGGCGAGCTCAGGCCCGTTGCCGATGAAAAAACCCTGGAAGCCCTGATTGCCAACCGCTACGAGGTGATGGCCGGCTACGCACGCGGTATCCGCCGGGTGTGCAAGGAGGAAATCGCCGCGCTGCAGGCGCGCCAGGCCGACGCTTCGGTCCTCAAGGCCGCCAGGCGCTGGTTGCACCGCGATGCGGAGAAGGTTCCGGCCGGGGCCCTGCCGCAACTCGCTCAGGTGCGCGCCGCGTACCCTGCGCTCGACAAGCTGGTGACCATGCGGGAGGAACTGCGCCAGCTGTGGAGCGACACCGCGCAGTCGCGCGCGCAGCTCACGGCAGACCTGCAGGCCTGGTGCCGCCGCGCAGAAGAAAGCGGCGTTGCCGTGCTGCGCGATTTCTCGATCCGCCTGCGTGCCGCGCACGTCTGACTTTGCGCTGCCTGCGATCAGCCCCTCGGGCGCGCGCTGCAAGCCAGGGGCTATGGCCGCAGATTCCCCGGCATGAAGTACAGCAGCACGTACGTCATGATCAGGTAGCGGAAAAATTTGCCCACGGCCATATAGGCCAGGCAGGGCCAGAACGGCAGCTTCAGCCAGCCCGCCACGGCGCACAGCGGGTCACCCACCATGGGCAGCCAGCTCAGCAGGCAGGCACGGGCGCCAAAGCGCCTGAGCCAGTTCAGCGCCCGGGTCTCGGTGGCATTCCTGCGGACCTTGTCGAGCACCTTGTGCGCGCCCAGGCCCAGCCACCAGCTCAGGCCACCTCCGAGCGTGTTGCCTGCCGTGGCCACGAAGATGGCGGGCCAGAACAGATCGGGGTTGATCTTCACGAGGCCAAAGACTGCGGGCTCCGATCCCAGTGGCAGCAGCGTGGCCGAGACGAACGACACGGCAAACACCGTGCTCAGGCCGAACTGCGGCAGCGCCAGCCATTCGAGCAGTTGGTGCATCCAGATTTCCATGGGCAGGAAGTGTAGGCGCCGAGCATGCCCGGAAGAAGTTTTCTTGCGCAAAATGCGCGGCAGCGCCGGATGCACGGTTTGCCCGCGGGCGCTGCTGCGCGCAGTCGATCCTCCCGGGTCGCCCGATAAGATAATCGCGCGATGGCCGACGTATTTGAACAGCCCACGCTCTTGCAGCGTCTTGCGCCCCTGCTGCGGGGGTTCGACCTGCCCCTCATCCTGCTGGTGTTCCTGTTGGCCTGCGCCGGATTGCTGGGCATGTACTCCTCGGGCTACGACCATGGGACGCGCTTTGCCGACCATGGGCGCAACATGCTCATCGCCGGCGCCATTCTCTTCCTGGTGGCCCAGGTGCCGCCGCAGAAAATCATGGCGTGCGCCGTGCCACTGTACGCACTGGGCGTGTTGCTGCTGGTGGCGGTGGCGGTGTTCGGCATCACGAAGAAGGGCGCGCAGCGCTGGGTGAACGTCGGTGTCGTCATCCAGCCGAGCGAAATCCTGAAGATCGCCATGCCGCTGATGCTCGCCTGGTGGTTCCAAAAGCGCGAGGGCGCCTTGCGTCCGCTGGATTTCGTTGCGGCCGGGCTGCTGCTGGCGCTTCCGGTCGGGCTGGTCATGAAGCAGCCCGACCTCGGGACCGCGTTGCTCGTGCTGGTGGCCGGTCTGTCGGTGATCTTCTTTGCGGGCCTGTCGTGGCGGCTGATTCTCCCGCCCGCGCTGATCGGCGGCGCGGGGATCCTGACCCTGGTGCTGCTGGGGGACTCGCTGTGTGCCGAGGGCGTGCGCTGGCCGGTGCTGCACGACTACCAGCAGCAACGCATCTGCACCCTGCTCGATCCGACCCGCGATCCGCTCGGAAAAGGTTTCCACATCATCCAGGGGATGATCGCCATCGGCTCCGGTGGTGTCTGGGGCAAGGGCTTCATGGCGGGAACGCAGACGCACCTGGAGTTCATCCCCGAGCGCACCACCGACTTCATCTTCGCCGCGTTCTCCGAGGAATTCGGACTCGCGGGCAACCTGTTCCTGATCGTCTGCTTTCTGCTGCTGGTCTGGCGCGGTCTGACCATTGCCGCAGGCGCCAGTAGCCTGTTCGGGCGGCTGATGGCAGGGGCGGTGTCGGTGACCTTCTTCACCTATGCCTTCGTGAACATGGGAATGGTCAGCGGAATCCTGCCGGTGGTGGGCGTTCCGCTGCCCTTCATCAGCTACGGCGGCACCGCGATGGTCGTTCTCGGCTTGGCGCTGGGCATTCTGATGTCGGTGGCGCGGGAGGCGAGATCGCCTTTCCCGGCGCTGTAGATCAGGGTTCGAGCTGTTTGCCACGCGTCTCCGGCAGCGTCAGTGCGGCGAGGATCAGCACGCCGTAGGCAATCGCGGCGAAAACGCCGATCGCATGACCGAGCGGCATGTGCTGGCTGGCCAGGCCGATCAGGAAGGGGAAAAGGGCGCCGACGGCACGGCCCACGTTGTAGCAAAACCCCTGGCCGGAGCCGCGCACCCGCGTCGGGAACAGTTCGGTCAGGAAAGCGCCCATTCCGCTGAAAACCCCGGAAGCGAAAAAGCCGAGCGGCAAACCAAGGAACAGCATGGCGGTGTTGCCTACGACCACGTTCGTATAGGTCAGCGCAATGCCCAGCGCACCCAGCGCGAACAGAATGAAGTTGTTCCTGCGGCCAATCCTGTCGGTGAGCAGGGCGCTGCTCAGGTAGCCGGCGTAGGAGCCCACGATCACCATGGCCAGGTAGCCCCCGGTGCCCAGCACGGTCAGGTGGCGCTCGGTCGTCAGAAAGGTCGGCAGCCAGGTGGCGATCGCGTAGTAGCCGCCCTGCGCGCCGGTGGTGAGCAGCGAAGCACGCAGCGTGACGCTGAGCAGATCGCGGGAAAAGATGTCGGTGAAGCGCGCCGCCGTGCCGGGGGCGGCGGATTCGTGCGCCTTGTGCTGTTGATAGATTTCCGGCTCGCGCACGAAGCGCCGGATGAAGATCACGAAGACCGCAGGCAGCACGCCGATGATGAACAGCGCGCGCCAGGCGAGTTCTGCGGGCAGCAGCGAGAACACCAGTGCGAACAGCAGCGCCGACAGGCCCCAGCCCAGCGCCCAGCCGGCCTGCACCAGGCCCACGGCCTTGCCGCGGTCCCGGGCGCGGATGATCTCGCCCATGAGCACCGCGCCGGCGGTCCACTCGCCGCCGAAGCCCAGGCCCATGAGCGCGCGCGCCACCAGCAACTGCCCGAAATTCTGTGCCAGACCGCACAACAGGGTGAAGAAGGCGAACCACAGAATGGTCAGCTGCAATGTCTTCACCCGGCCGATCCGGTCCGACAGGATGCCGGCCGCCCAGCCCCCGACCGCCGACGCCAGCAGGGTGGCGGTGCCGATCAGCCCGGCGTCCGCCTTGGTGATTCCCCAGATGGCGATGAGCGTCGGAATCACGAAGCTGAGGAACTGGGTATCCATCGCGTCGAGTGCGTAGCCGACCTTGCAACTCCAGAAGGTGCGTTTTTCCTGCCGGGACAGCGGGTGGTACCAGGAAAGAAAGCCGCTGCGGGGTTCCGTTGCCCTGTGGGCAGGCTCATTTGGGGTCGTCATCTGTGTCTCCAATGTCGTTGCTTGGTTTCTACGGTGCGGCCGGCGCAGGCTGGCCATCGATGCTCAGAAAACCGCCAGGCGCTCGTTCGGGATGTCCGTGATCAGCATGTGCCCGGGCTTGTGCGCGATGGCCAGGGGCAGCCGGGCGCTGCGGATCGCTTCCTGCGGGGTCACCCCGCAGGCCCAGAACACCGGGGTTTCGTCCGGCAGAACCTCGACCGCATCGCCGTAGTCCGGGCGCTGCAGGTCGCCGATGCCAATCAGCGCCGGGTCACCGAAATGCACCGGTGCGCCATGCACCGCGGGAAAGCGGCTGCTGATCTGGATCGCGCGGATCGCGTCGGCGGCCCTGAGCGGGCGCATCGACACGACCAGCTGGCCGCCGAACGGCCCAGCCGCCTTGTTCGGAATCTGGCTGCGGTACATCGCCACGTTCTTGTGCTGCGCGACGTGCCGCAGCGCGATTCCGGCACGCAGCAGCATCTGCTCGAACGAGAACGAGCAGCCGATGGCAAACGCCACCAGATCGTCCTGCCATACCTCGGCCAGCGAAGGCAGTTCCTGCGCCAGTTCGCCGTTGCGGTACAGGTAGTAGCCCGGCAGGTCGCTGCGCACGTCGATCCCGGCGCCCAGCGCCGGCAGCGCCCACTGCCCGGGCTCGCCCACCGCGAGCAGGGGGCAGGCTTTCGGGTTGAGGGCACAAAAGCGCAGGAAGTCGCTGCTCACGGCGTGCGGCAGGACCACCAGGTTGGCTTGCGCGAAATCGCCGCAGAGGCCCGCCGTGGACGCACGAAAGCGCCCTGCGCGGACGGTACGGCGGAATTCGGCTGGGGTCATGGCTTGTCTCGTGGGGCAATGGCTACGATCACCCTGCAAGATAGGGGAAGAAAAAATGGACGCCAGCTACTTTTTATGGCCCTTGCTGTATAGGATTTGTTAACGACCGGTCCGCTGCAATGAACATCCGCTTTCTCGAGACCCTCGTCACGCTGGCGCAGCTCAAGAGCTTTCGCGCCACTGCGCGTGCCCTGCACGCCACACCCGCGGCCATCTCGCTGCGCATCCGGAGCCTGGAGGAAGGGCTGGGAACGGAGTTGGTCGATCGCAGCGGCAGAGAATTTCGCCTGACACCGAACGGCGAATACCTGCTCGGCCACGCCAAGGCCGTCGTCGCCGCCGCGCGCAGCATGCGGGCCGCCGCGCACAAGGAGAATCCGGTCCAGGGCCGACTGCGCCTGGGGGTGATCGAAACGGTGGTGCACAGCTGGTTGTCGCGTTTCGTCGGGCTGCTGAGCGCGCAATACCCGCAGGTGGAGATCGAGCTCATGGTGGACACGAGCAGCGTCTTGCAAAAGCGCCTGCTGAGCGACGAACTGGACCTGGTTGTGCGTGTGGAAGGGATCGATCGCCCGCAGATCGTCTCGACCGCGTTGGCGATCTGCCCGGTGCAGTGGATTGCGCACAGGGACCTGTTGCCACAGGGTCCGCAGCAATTGGCCAGGCAGGTCCTGCAACACCCGATCCTGAGCTTCGCGCGTGCAACGGTGCCGCAGCGCGCGTTGGAAGAGGTCGTCGCGCAGCTCGC